>NZ_JBMDIS010000047.1:0-51311 GCF_057808775.1 Pseudomonas sp. FG86
ATGTGTCCGGTCCATACAGGTCCCTCCAAAAGTGACCCGCTGTAAGAGCGGAACCGCCAGCCGCCGTTACCGCAGCAACGGATATGCCCCCAAACCTCCAACCAACCCACCAACCAACCCACCCACCCACCCACCCACCCACCCACCCACCAAGAGAACACCACCCCAAGGGAACTTTGCCAACAAATAACCACCTGAATCCGGTACGCTCACCTTTTTATTCAAGGAGTTACTCCCATGGCCAAAGCCACCGCCCGTCACATCCTGGTTGCCACTGAAGACAAGTGCAACGAACTCAAGGCCCAAATCGAAGGCGGCGCCGATTTCGCAGAAATCGCCAAAGCCAACTCCACCTGCCCGTCCAGCCGCCAAGGCGGCGACCTGGGTTCGTTCGGTCCAGGCCAGATGGTCAAGGAATTCGACACCGTCGTGTTCAGCGCCCCGGTCAACACCGTGCAAGGCCCGGTGAAAACCCAGTTCGGTTATCACCTGCTGGAAGTGACCAGCCGTCAGGACTGATCCCGTCCGCGCTGATGCTTGAAACAACGGCCCGCCTTTTTGGTGGGCCGTTGTGCATGGGATGACTGGCGATGCCCTGGCCGTTAGCGTACAAATCCCTATTCTTCTTCACCCGGCGCTCAAGGCTGATAATGCGACTGGCTTTTTCGACTCTGTTTGGCTCCGCCCTGGCCCTGCTGCTGGCCAGCACGGCCGTGATCGCGGCCCCGCAAACCTACCTGACGGTGTACGGCGAACCGGCCAAGTACGCTGCCGGCTTCACCCATTTCGACTACGCCAACCCCAACGCGCCCAAGGGCGGCAGCCTGCGGCGCTCGGCGATCGAGATCGGGCGTTTCGACCATGTGCTGCCCTATATCGACAAAGGTATCGGCGTGTCCCAGGTCGACGGCTGGCTGTATTCGCCCCTGGCCCTGCGCTCCCTCGACGAGCCCTACACGGTCTATGGCCTGGTGGCCGAAAAGATGGAGCGGGCCGACGACGGCCTGTCGTTGCGTTTCTACCTCAACCCCAAGGCGCGCTTTGCCGATGGCAAGCCGATCACCGCCGAAGACGTGCGCTACAGCTTCGATTTGCTGATGACCCAGGGCAGCCTGCGCTTTCGTACCCTGTTCGCAGACGTGAAACACGTCGAAGTCGAAGGCGAGCGCCAGGTGCGTTTCGATTTTTCCAGCAATGAAAACCGCACCCTGCCCCTGGATATCGCCACCCTGCCGGTGTTCCCCGAGCACTGGTGGAAGACCCGCGACTTCGCCAATGGCGGCGGCTACGAAGCGCCACTGGGCAGTGGCCCGTACAAGGTCGGCAAGATCGACTCGGGCAGCACCATTACCTTTACCCGTAACCCAGACTGGTGGGGCAAGGACCTGCCCGTCAGCCGCGGCCTGTACAACTTCGATCACCTGAGCCTGGAATACTTCGGCGACACCGAAGTGGCGCGCCAGGTATTGCGCGGCGGCGCCTATGACTTCAACCGCGAATTCTCCGCCACCGGTTACTCCATCGGCTACAACGGCCCGGCCCTGGATGACGGGCGCCTGCAACGTGCACACCTGGCCAAGGAAATGCCGCAACCGGCCCAGGGCTATGTGTTCAACGTGCAGAAACCGATGTTCAAGGACCGCCGCGTGCGCCAGGCCCTGGCGATGCTCTGGGATTTCGAATGGGCCAACCGGCAGATGATGCGCAACCTGTACATCCGCCAGCAGAGCTACTTTTCCAATAGCCCGCTGGCCGCCAGCCAGTTGCCCACCCAGGAAGAACTGAAAATCCTCGAACCGCTGCGCGGCCAGGTGCCCGACGAAGTGTTCACCCAGGTGTTCAAGGCGCCGGTCACCGACGGCAGCGGCATGATCCGCGACAAGCAGCTGCAAGCCCTGGCCCTGTTGGAAGAGGCCGGCTGGAAGCCCGAAGGCGACAAATTGGTCAACGCCGAAGGCGAGCCGCTGGAGTTCACCTTCCTCAATGCCCAGGCCGGCCTGGAACGCCTGTTGCTGCCCTACAAGCGCAACCTGGCGCAGATCGGCATCACCCTGAATATCCGCCGCATCGACTCCTCGCAGTACGTCAACCGCCTGATGACCCGCGACTATGACATGATCGTCACCGGTTTCCCGGTCACCACCTCGCCGGGGATGGAGCTGTACAACTACTTCGGCTCCAGCGCTGCGTTCGACCCTGGCGCGAACAACTACATGGTGCTCAAGGACCCGGCCGTCGACACACTGATCAAGGGCCTGGTCAAGGCCGACACCCAGGCGCAGATGCTCACGTATGCCCACGCCCTGGACCGCGTACTGCAATGGAATTACCTGTGGATTCCCAACTACTACCCGCCCGGCACCTCTGCCGCGTGGTGGAACCGCTTCGGGCGCCCGGCCATCGAGGCCAAGAACGACGAGGCCTTGGAAACCTGGTGGGAAATCAGCCCCACGCCACTGACGAATGAACAGATGAATGCCGAGCTGAAAAAACGCGGGGGGACGCGCTGATGTTTGCCTATATCGTGCGGCGCCTGCTGCTGATCATCCCAACCCTGGTGATCATCCTGTTGGTGAATTTCGTGATCGTACAGGCGGCGCCCGGTGGCCCGGTGGAACAGGCCATTGCCCACCTGCAAGGCATCGGCGGCGGTGCCGTCGGGGGTTCCTCCGGCGAAGGCCTCAGCAGCGGCTCGCGGGCCAGCCGTGGCCTGGACCCGAAACTGATCAAGGACATCGAAAAACAGTACGGCTTCGACAAGCCGGCCCCGGAACGCCTGTGGTTGATGCTCAAGAGCTACGCCCAGCTGGATTTCGGCAGCAGCTTCTTCCGGGGTTCAACGGTGATCGACCTGATCCTGGAAAAAATGCCGGTGACCATCTCCCTCGGCCTATGGGCCACGCTGATCACCTACCTGGTGTCGATCCCCCTGGGCATTCGCAAGGCGGTGCGCCATGGCAGCAACTTCGATGTGTGGAGCAGCACCGCCATCGTCATCGGCTATGCCATGCCGGCGTTCCTGTTTGCCATGTTCCTGATCGTGGTCTTCGCCGGCGGCACGTCGTTGAACTGGTTCCCTGTGCGGGGCCTGGTCTCGGAAAACTTCGACGAGCTGAGCACCGTGGGCAAGATCGCCGACTACTTCTGGCACCTGGTATTGCCGGTCACGTCACTGGTGATCGGCGGGTTTGCCACCTTGACCATCCTGACCAAGAACTCGTTTCTCAATGAAATCACACGCCAGTACGTGGTCACCGCCCGTGCCAAGGGCCTGAGCGAACGCCGCGTGCTGTACGGCCATGTGTTTCGCAATGCAATGCTGCTGGTGATCTCCGGGATTCCCCAGGCGTTTATCAGCGTGTTCTTTGCCGGCTCGCTGCTGATCGAGGTGATCTTTTCCCTCGACGGGCTCGGGCGCATGAGCTACGAAGCCGCCGTGTCCCGCGACTATCCGGTGGTGTTCGGTTCGCTGTTCATCTTCACCCTGTTCGGCCTCTTGATAAAACTGATCGGCGACCTCTGCTACACCCTGGTGGACCCGCGTATCGACTTCGCCGCGAGGAACGCCTGATGCTCAACCTGTCTCCCGTGGCCCGCCGACGCTTCGAGCGGTTCAAGCAGAACCGGCGCGGCTGGTGGTCGCTGTGGCTGTTCATCGGCCTGTTTATCCTGACCCTGGGCGGCGAGTTGATCGCCAACGACAAGCCCCTGGTGCTCAGCTACAAAAACGAGCTGTATTTCCCGGTGTTCAAACGCTACACCGAGCAGCAGTTCGGTGGCCAACTGCCGTTCCAGGCCGACTACCGCAGCGACTACGTACAGAAGCTGATCAAGCAGGACGGCGGCTGGATGCTGTTCCCACCGATCCCGTTCAGCGACGACACGCCCAACTACGAGCTGACCCGCCCTGCCCCGAGCCCGCCCTCGGCGGTGAACTGGCTGGGCACCGACGATCAATCGCGCGATGTGCTGGCTCGGGTGATCTTTGGCGCACGGGTGTCGATCCTGTTTGCCCTGGCGCTCACGGCGATCAGCGCGAGCATCGGCATCGCCGCCGGCGCCTTGCAGGGTTACTACGGCGGCTGGGTCGACTTGCTTGGCCAGCGCATCCTCGAAGTCTGGTCCGGGCTGCCGGTGCTGTACCTGCTGATCATCCTGTCGGGCTTTGTCGAACCGAATTTCTGGTGGCTGCTGGGGATCATGGCGCTGTTTTCCTGGCTGGCCCTGGTGGACGTGGTGCGCGCCGAGTTCCTGCGCGGGCGCAACCTGGAGTACGTCAAGGCCGCACGGGCATTGGGCCTGGGCGACGGCAAGATCATCCGCCGGCATATCCTGCCCAACGCGATGACCGCCACCCTGAGCTACCTGCCGTTTATCTTGACCGGGGCGATCTCCACCTTGAGCGCCCTGGACTTCCTCGGCTTCGGCATGCCGGCCGGCAGCGCGTCGCTGGGTGAGTTGATCGCCCAGGGCAAGCAGAACCTGCAAGCGCCGTGGCTCGGCTTGACGGCGTTTTTCACCTTGGCGCTGATCCTGTCGCTGCTGGTCTTTATCGGCGAGGCATTACGTGATGCCTTCGACCCCCGTTCATGAGTGACTGCAGATGAACCTGATCGAAATTCGTGACCTGTGCGTCGCCTTCAGTGGCCAGACCGTGGTGCACAACCTGAGCCTGGACGTGCGCCCCGGCGAGTGCCTGGCACTGGTGGGCGAGTCGGGCTCGGGCAAGTCGGTGACCGCTCACTCGATCCTGCAACTGTTGCCCGAGGCCGGTACGCAAACCACCGGTTCGGTGAAATATCGCGGCCAGGAACTGATCGGCGCGCCGGCGACCACCCTGCAAAAGCTGCGCGGCAATCGCATCGCGATGATCTTCCAGGAGCCGATGACCTCGCTCAACCCGCTGCACAGCATCGAAAAGCAGATCGGCGAAACCCTGCTGCTGCACAAGGGCCTGGGCGGCAAGGCGGCGCAGGCGCGCATCCTGGAACTGTTGGGCCTGGTGGGCATCCAGAAACCCCAGGAACGCCTCAAGGCGTATCCGCACCAACTGTCCGGCGGCCAGCGCCAACGGGTGATGATCGCCATGGCCCTGGCCTGCGAGCCACAACTGCTGATTGCCGACGAACCCACCACCGCGCTGGACGTCACCGTGCAGCGCAAGATCCTGCTGCTGCTCAAGTCCCTGCAACAACGCCTGGGCATGTCGATGCTGCTGATCAGCCACGACCTCAACCTGGTGCGCAGCATCGCCCAGCGGGTGTGCGTGATGCATGCCGGCGAGATTGTCGAGCAGGCCGCCTGCGAGACCTTGTTCACCGCGCCGCAGCATCCCTACAGCCGCCTGCTGCTGGATGCGGAGCCGGCGGGCGACGTGTTGTGCGGCGAGGAGCGCGAGACGGTGTTGCAGGTGGACGACCTGACCGTGCAATTTCCTCTCGGCGGTGGGTTGTTCCAGCGCAAGACCTACCTGCGCGCCGTGGACGGCATCAGCCTCAGCGTGCAGCGCGGCAAGACCCTGGGCATCGTCGGTGAGTCGGGCTCGGGTAAATCCACCCTGGGCCAGGCGATCCTGCGCCTGCTCGACTCCACCGGCAGCATCCGCTTCCAGGGTAAAGCCCTCGACCCGCTAAACCACCACCAGATGCGCCCGTGGCGCAAGCAGATGCAGGTGGTGTTCCAGGACCCCTACGGCAGCCTCAGCCCGCGCATGTCGGTGCAGCAGATCATCAGCGAAGGCCTGGAAGTGCATGCACCGTGCAGCCTGGCCGACCGCGAAGCGCAGGTGATCCAGGTGCTCAAGGAGGTGGGCCTCGACCCCGCCAGCCGGCATCGCTACCCACACGAGTTTTCCGGCGGCCAGCGCCAACGCATCGCCATCGCCCGCGCGCTGGTGCTCAAGCCGGCGCTGATACTGCTCGACGAACCCACCTCGGCCCTGGACCGCACGGTGCAGAAGCAAGTGGTGGCATTGCTGCGCGAGTTGCAGGAAAAATACGGCCTGACCTACCTGTTTATCAGCCATGACCTGGCGGTGGTGCGCGCCATGGCCCATGACATGATCGTGATCAAGGATGGGAAGGTGGTGGAGCGCGGGCCGAGCCATGCGGTATTTGAATCGCCACAACATCCCTATACCAAGGAACTGCTGGCCGCCGCGCACATCCCCTTGTAGGAGCGAGCTTGCTCGCGAAGAATCCAAGTACGCCACGTTCTTCCAGATGTACCGCGTTATCGTTGACGACCTTCGCGAGCAAGGACTAGCCGTCCGCCTCGCTCCTACAGGATTCTGCCGGCATGAACATCACCGAAAACCTCAAGGATTACGAACAGGTTCGCGGCCTGGCGATCCAGTCGCTGTTCGAGATCATCGAGCAGTCCAGCGAAGGCACGGTGATTGTCGATCGCGACGCGAATATCGTGTGGATGAACGAGCGCTACGCCAAGCGCTTCGGCCTCAAAAGCGCTGATGAAGCCATCGGCCAGCCCTGCGAACAGGTGATCTCCAACAGCCTGTTGCGCCAGGTGGTGCGCAACGACCAACCGATTCTGCTGGATATCCAAGACACGCCCAAAGGCCCGCTGGTGGTGATGCGCCTGCCGATCCACAACAATGCCGGCACGGTGATTGGCGCGATTGGCTTTGCGCTGTTCGATGAGCTGCGCAACCTGTCGCCGCTGATCGAGCGTTACCTGAGCATGCAGGCGGAACTGGCCTCCACCCGCTCGCTGCTGCGTTCGCGGCAGAGCAAGTACAACTTTGCACACTTTATCGGCACCAGCGCCGCCAGCCTCGACGTCAAACGCCGGGCGCGGCGCAGTGCGAGTGCCGAGTCGCCGGTGTTGCTGCTCGGCGAAACCGGCACCGGCAAAGAGCTGCTGGCCCAGGCGATCCACGGCGCATCCAAGCGTGCGCACAAGGCGTTTGTCAGCATCAACAGCGCGGCCGTCCCCCACGACCTGCTGGAAGCCGAGTTCTTCGGCACCGCCCCCGGCGCGTTTACCGGTGCCGACCGCAAGGGCCGGCCCGGCAAATTCCAGATCGCCCAGGGCGGCACGCTGTTCCTTGATGAAATTGGTGACATGCCCCTGCCCCTGCAAAGCAAGCTGCTGCGGGTGTTGCAGGAAAAAGAATTCGAACCGGTGGGCTCCAACGAGATGCTGCACAGTGATGTACGGGTCATCGCCGCCACCTCCATGGACCTGGAGGCGGCGATCAAGCGCGGAGAGTTTCGCGCGGATTTGTACTACCGCCTGAATGTGCTGCCCATTCAGGTGCCGCCATTGCGTGAGCGCCTGGAGGATATTCCTGCGCTGAGCGAAGCGATCCTCGAAGAGCTGCACAGCCAGCATGAACTGGACCGTGAAGCCCTCGTGTTGTTGGCGCAGCATGCGTGGCCGGGGAATATCCGTGAACTGCGCAATGTGCTGGAGCGGGCAGCCTTGTTGAGCGATGACCTGGTATTGAATGCCGCCGAGATTCGCGCGGCGATCGGCACGTTCAGCCCGGTAGCGCGCAACGAAGTGAAAACGGTCGAAGGCGAGACGTTCGCGGCGGCGCGAGCGCGGTTCGATCGGCAGCTGATTGCGGCGACGCTCGAGGCCTGTGAAGGGAATGTGGTGGAGGCGGCCAAGCGATTGGGGCTCGGGCGGTCGACGTTGTACAAGAAGATGGTCGCACTGGGAATCGCCTAGTCTCAAATTTGAGACTTGATTCTCCAAACAAAGACAATCCCTGTGGGAGGGGGCTTGCCCGCGATAGCGCCGGATCAGTTAACAAATAAGTGACTGACACTCCCTCATCGGGGGCAAGCCCCTCCCACATTTGAGCTGTGTTTGTCTCCAGATTGAGACAGAATCTGGAGCCCCGCCCGAAAAATTCAAAAATACCCATATATTTCAACAAGTTAAATAATTGGCATACATCTCGCTATAGCCCTCCCCACAGCTTTACCCACAACAATAACAATCCGATGGAGACACACCATGAGTGTGATCATTGCCCTGGCAGCCCTCGCGCTGCTGATGCTGGCTGCCTACCGTGGCTATAGCGTTATCCTGTTTGCCCCCATCGCCGCCCTCGGCGCTGTCCTGCTCACCGACCCATCCGCTGTCGCCCCTGCGTTTACCGGGGTGTTCATGGAAAAAATGGTTGGCTTTATCAAACTGTACTTCCCGGTATTTCTGCTCGGTGCGGTGTTCGGCAAGCTGATCGAGCTGTCGGGCTTCTCGCGCTCGATCGTGGCCGCGGCGATCCGCTTGCTCGGTACGCGCCAGGCGATGCTGGTGATCGTGCTGGTCTGCGCCCTGCTCACCTACGGCGGCGTGTCGCTGTTTGTGGTGGTGTTTGCGGTGTACCCGTTCGCGGCAGAGATGTTCCGCCAAAGCAATATCCCCAAGCGCTTGATCCCGGCGACCATCGCCCTCGGTGCGTTCTCATTCACCATGGACGCCCTGCCCGGCACGCCGCAGATCCAGAACATCATCCCCAGCACCTTCTTCAACACCACCGCCTGGGCAGCCCCCTGGCTGGGGCTGATCGGTACGATCTTCGTGTTCTGCGCCGGCATGCTCTACCTCGCCCGCCAACGCAACAAAGCGCAACGGGCCGGCGAAGGCTACGGCACCGAGCTGCGCAACGAGCCGGAAACCGCCGAAAACCTGACCCTGCCCAACCCGTGGATCGCGCTGTCGCCGCTGATCCTGGTGGGGGTGATGAACCTGCTGTTCACCCATTGGATTCCACTGTGGTACGGCAAGACCCACAGCCTCAGCCTGCCGGGCATGAGTACGCCAGTGACGACCGAAATCGCCAAGCTCACCGCGATCTGGGCGGTGCAGGCGGCATTGCTGGTGGGCATCGTGATCGTGCTGGTGTTTGGCTGGTCGGCAATCAAAAGCAAGCTGGCCGAAGGCAGTAAAAGCGCGGTCAGCGGTGCGCTGCTGGCGGCGATGAACACCGCCTCGGAATACGGCTTTGGCGCGGTGATCGCCTCGCTGCCGGGCTTTCTGGTGCTGGCGGACTGGCTCAAGGGCATCCCCAACCCGCTGGTCAACGAAGCGATTACCGTGACCCTGCTGGCGGGTATCACCGGCTCCGCGTCCGGCGGCATGAGCATCGCCCTGGCGGCCATGTCCGAGAGCTTTATTTCAGCGGCCCATGCGGCCAATATCCCCCTTGAAGTGCTGCACCGGGTCGCGGCCATGGCCAGCGGCGGCATGGACACCCTGCCCCACAACGGCGCGGTGATCACGCTGCTGGCGGTCACCGGGCTGACCCACCGCGAAGCCTACAAGGACATTTTCGGCATCACGATTATCAAGACCCTCGCGGTGTTCGTGGTGATCGGTACTTTCTATGCCACCGGCATTGTGTGAGGTTTTCATGACGACATTGAACGGCAAGACCGCCCTGGTCACCGGCTCCACCAGCGGTATCGGCCTGGGCATCGCCTTGAGCCTGGCCAAGGCCGGCGCCAACCTGATCCTCAACGGCTTTGGCGACGCCAGCGTGGTGATCGCCCAGGTGCAGGCGTTCGGCGGCAAGGTCGGGCATCACCCCGCCGACGTCAGCGACCCGGCGCAGATCGCCGACATGATCGCCTATGCCGAGCGCGAATTCGGCGGCGTGGACATTCTGGTGAACAACGCCGGTATCCAGCATGTGGCGGCGGTGGAAGACTTCCCGGTGGAACGCTGGGACGCGATCATTGCGATCAACCTGTCTTCGGTATTCCACAGCACGCGCTTGAGCCTGCCGGGCATGAAGGCCAAGGGCTGGGGGCGTATCGTCAATATCGCCTCGGTGCACGGCCTGGTCGGTTCGGTGGGCAAGGCCGCGTATGTGGCGGCCAAGCATGGCGTGATCGGCCTGACCAAGGTGGTGGGCCTGGAGACCGCGACCGGTAACGTGACCTGCAACGCAATCTGCCCAGGCTGGGTGCTGACCCCGCTGGTGCAGAAGCAGATCGATGACCGCGCGGCCAGTGGCGTCGACCCGCAACAGGCGCAGCATGATTTGCTGGCCGAGAAGCAGCCGTCGCTGGAGTTCGTGACACCGCCGCAGTTGGGCGAACTGGTGCTGTTTTTGTGCAGTGAGGCCGGCGCCCAGGTGCGGGGCGCGGCGTGGAATATCGATGGTGGCTGGCTGGCTCAATAAAACCTGACACTGGAGATCTAAACTGTGGGAGGGGCGGTGCGACGATTCGACTTGCCCCCGATGAGGGAGTGTCAGCACATGCATTTGTGACTGACTCACCGCTATCGTGGGCAAGTCGAATCGTCGCACCGCCCCTCCCACATTGGAACTCTATCGTTTGGAAGACCTGTACAAGAACAAGAGACCTTGCTGATGTCCGAGATCCTCTGGCAACCCTCCCCCGAACGCATCCGTAACACCCGGATGGACCAGTTCCGGCGCTTTATCAATGATCGCCACGGCGTGCAGCTCAGCGACTACCCGGCCCTGCACCAGTGGAGCATCGACCAGCGCCCGGACTTCTGGCAGGCGATCGTGGCCTTTTTCGACGTGCAGTTTCGCAGCCCGCCCAGCGCGGCGCTGATCGAAGGCGCCGAGATGCCCAGCGCCCAGTGGTTCCCCGGCGCGACCCTGAACTTTGCCGAACACCTGCTGCGCCGTCGCGACGATCACCCCGCCGTGGTCGCCATCAGCGAAGACGGCCAGCGCGAACAACTGACCTACGCCGAACTGGCCGCCCACGTCGCCGGCCTGCAAAAAAGCCTGCGCGCGGCCGGCGTCGGGGTGGGCGACCGGGTGGCGGCATGCATGCCCAACACCTGGCAAACCCTGGTCGGCATGCTTGCCACCACCAGCCTGGGCGCGATCTGGTCGTGTTCATCGCCGGACTTCGGCACCCAAGGTGTGATCGACCGCTTCGGCCAGATCGAGCCCAAGGTGCTGATCACCTGCGCCGGTTACCGCTACGCCGGCAAGGACATCGACCAGAGCGCCAAACTCAACGAGATCCTCGCACGCCTGCCGTCCCTGCAGCAGTTGATCATCGTGCCGTATGCCCGGCCCCAGGCGCGGGTCGAGGATTATCGGACCGAGGCCCGCGTCGCGCTGTGGAGTGACTTCTACCAACCCGGCGGCGCACCTGAATTCGTCGCGGTGCCGTTCGACCATCCGCTGTACATCCTCTATTCCAGCGGCACCACCGGCGTGCCCAAGTGCATCATCCACGGCACCGGCGGCGTGCTGCTCACCCACCTCAAGGAGCACGGCCTGCATGCTGACCTGTCCGGCGAGGACTGCTTGTTTTACTACACCACCTGCGGCTGGATGATGTGGAACTGGCTGGTCTCGGTATTGGCCTTGGGTGCCACGGCGGTGCTGTATGACGGCTCGCCCTTTCACCCCGGCCCCGAGCGCTTGATTGACCTGATCGACGTAGAAAAAATCAGCGTATTCGGCACCAGCCCCAAGTTCCTCGTCACCCTGGAAAAGGCCGGGTTGCAACCGCGCCTGAGCCATGACCTGGGCAGCCTCAAAGGGCTGATTTCCACCGGCTCGCCGCTGTCGCCCCAGAGCTACGACTATGTGTACCGCGAGATCAAGGCAGAGCTTTGCCTGTCGTCGATGTCTGGCGGCACCGATATCGTCTCCTGCTTTGTGATCGGCAACCCGGTACTGCCTGTGCGTCGCGGCGAAATGCAATGCAAGAGCCTGGCGATGGCGATCGAAGTGTGGGACGACCAGGGCCGACCGTTAATCGGTGAAAAAGGCGAACTGGTGTGTACCCGGCACTTCCCGGCCATGCCCATCGGCCTGTGGAATGACCCGCAGCAGCAAAAACTGCGCGCCTCGTATTTCAGCCAGTTCCCGGGCGTCTGGGCCCAGGGCGACTATGCCGAGCAACGCCCCAATGGCAGCCTGCTGATCCATGGACGCTCCGACGCAGTGCTCAACCCCGGCGGCGTGCGCATCGGCACCGCCGAGATTTATCGCCAGGTGGAAAAAGTCCCGCAGGTGCTGGAGAGCCTGGCCATCGGGCAACGCTGGCAGGACGACGTGCGCGTGGTGCTGTTCGTGCGCCTCAACGATGGCGTTGAACTGGATGCGGCCCTGGAGCAGCAAATCCGCCAGGTGATCCGCGCCAACACCACGCCACGCCATGTGCCGGCGAAGATCCTCGCCGTCACCGATATCCCCCGCACCATCAGCGGCAAGATCGTGGAATTGGCAGTGCGCAACGTGGTGCATGGCGAGCCGGTGAAAAACACCGACGCCCTGGCCAACCCCCAGGCCCTGGCGCAATTTCGCGACCGTCCTGAGCTGGCTTGAGGTTGAACGGTTTCAGCCCTGAGACACTCATTTGAAGACAACGCCCAAATGCATGCTACTTTTCGAGGGGTAGCCAGCCGTTCCCGACTCACGGGATAATCTGTTCTTTGTCATTTTCAAAGCGTTACGCTCAGGGCATTGTCATGAAGGGAACATCCACCGACAGCGAAGCCGCTGCATTGATTGCGCGGCTGGACTGGGCGCGCAGCCCTCTCGGTGAGGCCAATGATTGGCCGCAGAGCTTGCGTACCGCCGTGGATATCGTCGTCAACTCGCCGATGCCGATGCTCCTGCTGTGGGGCGACCAACTTATCCAGCTCTACAATGATGGCTTTGCGCGCCTGGCGGGCAACAAACACCCCGGCGCCCTGGGCCAGCCGGCACACCCGACCTGGCCGGAGCTGCAAGACTTCACCGCACCGATCTATGACGCCGTGCTCGGCGGCCAGGTGCGTACGTTCACCGAGCAGCGTTTCGTACTGCAACGCGATCATCGCGACACTGAAATCTGGCTCGACCTGACCTACAGCCCGATCCGCGACGAAAGCGGCGCCGTGGCCGGCATCCTGGTCACCGCCATCGAGACCAACGAACGCCGCCGCAAGGCCCTCGAACTGCAACAGCGTTCCGAAGACAGCCTCAAGGCCCAGCACAACACTGAACAACGCCTGCAACTGGCGCTGGCCGCCACCGATGCAGTGGGCACCTGGGACTGGGACATCGGCGAAGACCGCTTTATCGCCGACGCGCACTTCGCCTTCCTGCATGGCGTCGACCCCAACGAAGCGAGCCTCCTGCCCATCAGCGATTACCTGCAAGGCGTGCACCCGCAAGACCGTGGCACGGTGGCGCGCAGCATCAAGCATTGCATCACCCATGGCACCGAATACGCCGAGGAATACCGCCTGCTGCAAGCCGATGGCCAGGTGCGCTGGGTATTCGCGCGCGGGCGCTGCTATAAGGACCCGCAGGGCCGCCCGGCACGCTTCCTCGGTGCCGCGCTGGACCTTACCGAACGCAAGCATACCGAACAGGCCTTGCGCCAAAGCCAGACCGAACTGCAACTGATCATCAACGCCATGCCGGTGCTGATCGGCTACGTTGACCATGAGCAACGCTTTCGCCTGAACAACAGTGCCTACCTCGACTGGTACGGCATGACGCCCCAGGAGCTGTATGGCAAGAGCATCCGCGAAGTGCTCGGCGATGAGGTGTATGCCGGGCGCGAGGACATGATCACCGCCGCGCTGGGTGGCAAGGCGTGCAGTTTCACCACCATTACCCCCCATCACGATGGCCGGCCGCGCCATGCGTTGATGAAGTACCTGCCGCGCTTCAGCAATGACGGCTCGGTCAACGGTTTCTACATCTTTGTGATCGATGAAACCGAACGCAAGCTCACCGAAGAAGCCCTGCGCAACCTCAATGAGAACCTCGAAGAACGCGTCGCCCAGCGCACCCAGGCACTGGCCGAGGCCAACCAGCGCCTGCAAAACGAGATGTTCGAGCGTGAACGCGCCGAAGATGCCCTGCGCCACGCGCAGAAAATGGAAGCGGTGGGCCAGCTCACCGGCGGCATCGCCCATGACTTCAACAATATGCTCACCGGCATTATCGGCAGCCTGGACCTGATGCAACGCTATATCGCCGCCGGACGCAGCGACGATATCGGCCGCTTTGCCGACGCCGCCGTAGCCTCGGCCCATCGTGCCGCCGCCCTCACCCACCGCTTGCTGGCGTTCTCGCGGCGCCAGTCGCTGGACCGGCGCCCGACCGACCCCAATCAACTGGTGGCCTCCCTGGAGGACCTGTTCCGCCGCACCAAGGGCGCGCATATCACCCTGAACGTGCAGCTGGGCCGCGATATCTGGCCGGTGAACACCGATGCCAGCCAGCTGGAAAACGCCCTGCTCAACCTGGTGATCAACGCCCGCGACGCCATGCCCGACGGCGGCGAGCTGCTGATCGAAACCGCCAACAGCTACCTGGACGGCACCGACATCACCACCCTCGAACCGGTCAAGGCCGGTGACTACGTGATGCTCGGCGTGAGCGACAACGGCTCCGGGATGGCGCCGAAGATCCTTGCCAAGGCGTTCGATCCGTTCTTCACCACCAAGCCGATCGGCCAGGGCACCGGCCTGGGCCTGTCGATGATCTATGGCTTTGCCCAGCAGTCCGGCGGCCATGTGACCATTCAAAGCGAACCGGGCCAGGGCACCTGCGTGCGCCTGTACCTGCCGCGGCTGCACGGCACCGCCCTGGAAAGCAGCCTGCCGCCGCACTCGAGCGAAGCGCCAGTGGCCCTGGCCGGTGAAGCGGTCGTGGTCGTCGAGGACGACCCCGCCGTGCGCATGCTGGTGGTCAATGTGCTCGACGAGCTGGGCTACACCGCCCACCAGGCGGCGGACGCCCGTGCTGCGCTGCCGCTGCTGGAGTCGGACCTGCGTGTGGACCTGCTGGTGACCGACGTTGGCCTGCCCGGCATGAACGGCCGGCAACTGGCGGAAATCGCCCGCCAGCATCGCCCGGGCCTGCGCGTGCTGTTCATGACCGGTTACGCCGAGAAAGCCGCCGAGCGCCAGGGGTTCCTGGAGGACGGCATGGACATGGTGGCCAAACCGTTTTCCATCGACCTGTTGGCGACCAAGATCCGCAGCATGATCAGCGTGGTCGAATGAGTTCAGGCATAATCGCGCGCCGTCGCACACCTGGTAGAGAACCATGAAAGCCCAAGCCCGTCATATCCTGGTGAAAACCAGCGAAGAAGCCGAACAACTCAAGCAGCGCATCGCCAAGGGCGAAGCCTTTGATGTGCTGGCCAAGAAATACTCCACCTGCCCGTCCGGCAAGCGCGGCGGCGACTTGGGCGAAGTGCGGCCAGGGCAGATGGTGGGGGTGATCGATGCGGTGATCTTCAAGAAGCCGGTGAAGGTGGTTCACGGGCCGATCAAGAGCAAGTTTGGCTATCACCTGGTGCAGGTGTTTTACCGCGATTGAGGCTTTGGCTTAAGACCGCTATCGGGGGCAAGCCCCCTCCCACACTTGACCGCATTTCATCTGGAGGAATGCGGCCAGCTGTGGGAGGGGGCTTGCCCCCGATCCGCCGCAGGCGGCCATTCACTTACTCCCTGGGGATCAGCGCCCCCGGCACCTGGATAACCCGGCTCGCCAACCGATGCCCGGCCAACGCCGCCGCCTCCGGCGAGCCCCCCTTGAGCCGACTGGTCAGGTACGCCGCACTGAATGAATCCCCCGCCGCCGTGGTATCCACCACCGTCTCCACCTTCAGCGCCGGCACGGCAAAGCGCTTACCGTCGCAACGGATCAAACAGGCCTGCGCACCACGCTTGAGTACCACTTCGGCAATCGCCGGGTACGCCGCGAACACCTGTTCGCTGTCGGCGCACCCAAACAATGCAAGCTCGTCATCTTCGGTCAGCAAGGCGATATCCACCTCGGCCAGTACTGTGCGATACGCCTCACGGGCAACGTCCACCGTGGCCCACAGCCGCGGCCGGTAGTTGTTGTCGAACACCACTTTGCCGCCACGCCGACGGGTTTCGATCAGGGCCTTGAGCAAACGCGCGCGCCCGATATCACCGATTACCGCCAGGGTAATGCCGCTGAAATACACCACGTCATAACCGGGTAATGCCGCCAGGATCGGCGCGGCGGCCGGCGTGGTAAAGCAGTCACGTACCGCCGCTTCATTACGCCAATAGAGAAACTTGCGCTCGCCGTTCGCATCCGTCTGGATGCAGTACAACCCCGGCAAACGCCCAGGCAGGCGCTGGACCCGGCCCAGGCCAAGCCCCTCTTCCTGCCATTGCGCGCACATCGCATCGCTGAAGCTGTCGTCGCCCAGGGCAGTGACATAGTCGACGCTGCCGATGTCGCCCAGCTCACGGCGCAGGTACACCGCCGTGTTGAGGGTGTCGCCGCCGAAACTTTGTTGCAGGCTGCCGTCGGCGCGGTGTTGCAGTTCGATCATGCATTCGCCGATCAAGGCGATGCGGGGATGGGTGGTCATGGTTGCTGTCTCGGGGGGCTGATGGCCTCATCGGGGGCAAGCCCCCTCCCACACGTTGACGTGTGAACACCTTTCAAATGTGGGAGGGGGCTTGCCCCCGATAGGCGCGACACGGTCTAGAAGCAGGTATGCAGGGACTCGATCACCTGCAACTGCTCATCCACCAGGCAACCGACCTGCCACTTGTCAAAGGTCAAGCAAGGGTGGGAGGTGCCAAAGGAAATGATGTCGCCAATGCGCAGTTCAACGTCCGGGGCCACGGTCATGAACGCGTGCTGATCCATCACTGCCGTGACGTTGCAGGCGCTCACATCCTCCCCTTCCGCTGGCAGGATCCCCGCTCGGTAGCGCTTGAGCGGCACCGGCAGGCCGGCGTCGTAGGCCACATCGCGCTTGCCCAGGGCGATCACCGCGAAGCCTGGCTCGGGCAGCGATTGCACATGGGCCCAGACTTCCAGCGCCGGGCGCAGGCCCTCGCTGAGGTCGCTGCGGCGCTCAAGTACACAGCACTGCGCCGCTTTGTAGATACCGTGGTCATGGGCCACATAGCTGCCAGGGCGCAATACGCTGAGGAAACGACCGGCAGCGTTCTGCACCTCGAACGACTCGGCGATCAGGTCGTACCAGGCCGAGCCCGAGGCGGTGATGATAGGTTTGGCCAAGTCGAACGCACCGTTGTTTTGCAAGTCCACGGCCAGGCGTACCAGGCTGGCGGCGAAGTCACGGATGCCGCTGATGGCGTGCTCGCCATGGATCACGCCTTCATAGCCTTCGATACCGGTGAGGGCCAGGGCCGGCTGGGCCTTGATCGCCTTGGCCAGGTCTCGCACGGCCTGCTCGCTGCGGCAGCCACAACGGCCGCCGACCACGCCGTACTCGATCATCACGTTCAGGCGCAGGCCACGGGCGGCGAAGAACAGCCCCAGGTCGGCGACGTTGTCCGGGTGATCGACCAGGCAGTGGAAGTCGAAATCCCCATCGGCCAGCAGGTCGGCGATCAACGCCATGTTCGGCGCGCCCACCAGTTGGTTGGCCATCAGTACACGCCGCACGCCACCTGCATAAGCCGCGCGAGTCTGCACCGCGGTGGCCAGGGTAATGCCCCAGGCACCGGCCGCCAGCTGGCGCTGGAACAGCGCCGGCATCATGCTGGTCTTGCCGTGTGGCGCAAGCTGCGCGCCGCTGTGGCTGACGAAATCCTGCATCCAGCGGATGTTGTGCTCCAGGGCATCGCGGTGCAGGACCAGCGCCGGCAGGCTGACGTCACGGACCAGGTGGGCGCCGACAGCAGCGGCACCCTTTTCAACGGCATTGATGGCAGACATGGAAAGCTCCTATTCGTTGATGCGACGGGCCAGGTTGTTGGCGCTTTCGATCAACACCCGGCGATAGTCGTTGTAATGATTGCTGGCATCGGCCCTCGGGGCGACGATGCACAAGGTCGCAATGCTGATGCCTTGCGCGTCCCGAACCGGGGCGGCAAAACAATGGGTGAAGGTGTCGGCCACACTGTCGAAGGAAAAGAAGCCATCGACCGTGGCCTGGCGGATTTGTGCGAGGAAGGTCTCCAGCGGCAGGCGCTGACCGTCCGGCAGGATGAAATCCTCAGGGTCGATCAGGTCGACGATCTGCTGATCGCTCAAGTGCCCCAGCAGCAGGCGCCCGGACGCGGTCCACGGGATCGGCGCGTTCTCACCGATATCCGAAGAAATACGGAAATGCCGCTCGCCTTCGCGCATCAGCGCCACCGTGTATTTACGCCCGTTGAGCAGGCACATCTGTGCGGTTTCGTGGGTCTGGCTGACGATCTCCTGCAAGGCGTGG
Organism: Pseudomonas sp. FG86; assembly: GCF_057808775.1. Taxonomy (NCBI): domain Bacteria; kingdom Pseudomonadati; phylum Pseudomonadota; class Gammaproteobacteria; order Pseudomonadales; family Pseudomonadaceae; genus Pseudomonas; species Pseudomonas sp. FG86. Next base: position 18,162 of record NZ_JBMDIS010000047.1, read on the forward strand.
TCAGCCTCGCGGGTCAGGTCGAAATGACGCAAATGCGCCTGGCCGAGAAAGTACAACTGGCGGCCGAGGTAGACGTGACCGTCCTTGCCCACGGTTTCGAGAATGCGCCGTTCCAGCAAGGACGCGACCAGTTCGTAGACGGTGGACTTGGGGCTGCCGATACCGTTGGCAATATCATTCGGGCGCAGGGGCTGCCCGATTTCCTTGAGAAAGTCGAGGATATCGAACGCACGGTCCAGGCCTTTGGCGCGACGTTTGATGGTGTCTTCGGTCATGGCAATTTTCGATCCGGTCGAAAGGGTGGGGCTGGCGCAGGTCCATTGTGGGAGGGGGGGCAAGCCCTAATGCCGTTCAGTTAAGGCTTTTTTGTAGGAGCGAGCTTGCTCGCGAAAAACTCACAGGCGCCGCGTTCATTCAGGAAACACGCGTTATCGTTGACGTTTTTCGCGAGCAAGAACTAGGCGTCCCCCTCGCTCCTACAGAAGGCGATGTACGCTTAACTAAACGGCATTAGGGCTTGCCCCCCTCCCACATTGGATTTCCTGTGGTCTCAAGAGTGGGGCAATTTAGCCTTTTTTCTTGTAGGCCACGCAATCAATCTCGACCTTGCAATCAACCATCATGTTGGCCTGCACACAGGCCCGCGCCGGGGCGTGTTCGGGGGTGAAGTATTCGCCGAACACTTTGTTGAAACTCCAGAAGTCCCGGGGGTCTTCCAGCCACACGCCCACCCGTACCACGTCTTTCAATTCGTAGCCGGCTTCTTCAAGGATCGCCACCACGTTGCGCAGGGTCTGCCGGGTTTGCTCGATGATCCCGCCCGTGATGATTTCACCGTCCACCGCTGGCACCTGGCCCGAGACGTAGAGCCAGCCGTCCGCTTCCACCGCGCGGGCGAAAGGACGCGGCTGACCACCGCCGGCGGTGCTGCCGGCGCCGTAACGAGTAATGCTCATAACTGTTTCTCCTGCTGACTGACCATTTAAAAACGAATGTTTTTCAGAAATTCCGCCAGGCGCGGCGATTGCGGCCGTTCGAAGATGTCCTTCGCCGAACCCTGCTCTTCAATACGCCCCTGGTTCATGAAGACGATCTTGTCCGACACCTCATAGGCAAAGCGCATTTCGTGGGTGACCAGCAACATGGTCATGCCCTCCTCCGCCAGGCCCTTGATCACACTGAGCACCTCGCCCACCAATTCCGGGTCGAGGGCCGAAGTGACTTCGTCGAACAGCATCAGGCTCGGGTTCATCGCAATCGCGCGGGCGATCGCCACACGCTGCTGCTGGCCGCCTGAGAGCTGACCGGGAAAGTGATTGCGGCGTTCCAGCAAGCCAACGCGATCCAGCCATTTTTCGGCCAGGGCCACCGCTTCGTCCTTACCCATCTTTTTGACCTTGAGCAGGCCAAGGGTGACGTTCTGCAACGCGCTCAGGTGCGGGAACAGGTTGAACTGCTGGAACGCCATGCCGGTCATCGCGCGGTGCTGGGCAATCACCCGTTCAGGGTGACGTACACGCTTGCCGGCGATTTCGCTGTAGCCGATGGACTCACCGTCGAGGGTAATCTGCCCGCCCTGGAATTCTTCCAGCAGGTTGACGCAACGCAACAACGTGGTCTTGCCCGAGCCGCTGGAGCCGATCAACGTCACCACGTTGCCGCGCTGCATGGACAGGTCGACGCCCTTGAGCACTTCGACCTGCCCGTATTGTTTACGCAGGCCGCGAATGTTCAGCAGCGGTTCGGTTGTTTGAGGTTGGTTCATGGCAAGGCCACCCGCTTTTCAATGTAGCGCCCGAATAACTCGATGGCGTAGTTGATGACAAAGAACATAAAGCCTGCGAACAGGTAGAACTCCAGGGTCATGAAGGTGCGCGCGATCACCTGCTGGGTACTCAACAGCAGTTCGGCCACGCCGATCACCGACAACAGGGTCGAGGCCTTGACGATTTCCGTGGAGGAATTGACCCAGGTCGGCAGGATCTGCCGCAGCGCCTGGGGTAACAGCACGTAGCCCAGGGACTGGTAGAACGTCAGGCCAATCGCCTTGCCCGCTTCCAGTTGCCCACGGGGAATGGCTTGCAGCGCGCCGCGCACGATTTCCGAGACGTGGGAACCGCAGAACAGCGTCAACCCGACGGCACCGGCCTGGAACGCGGTGATTTGCCAGCCGAGCGCCGGCAGCATGTAGAAACACGCCAGCACCAGCACAAACACCGGCGTGCCACGGATCAAGTCGACATACACGCGAAACGGCGCCCGCATCCAGAATTTGCCGTAGGTCAGGATCAACCCGGCGACGATGCCGATCAGGGTGCCGAAGATAATTGCCAGCGCCGACACGTACACACTGGTCTGGAAACCCGCCCAGAGGGTGTCCCGGGCGATCCACAACTCATGCAACCAGCTGGGGGATTCGTACATGGAAACCTTCCTTAACGACGGATCGCCAGACGCTGTTCCAGGTAACGGAGCAGCATGGCAATGAGGTAACAGGCAGCCACATAGAGCGCGGTCGTGACCAGCCAGGTTTCAATCACCCGGTAGCTTTCGACGTTGATCTTGCGGGCGTAATAGGTCAGCTCCGGCACCGCGATCGCGGCCGCCAGTGAGGTGTCCTTGAACAGCGAGATAAAGTTGTTGGACAGCGCGGGCAGCACGTTGCGCAGCATCACTGGCACGGTGATGTAGGCACGGATTCGCCACTCGCCCAGGCCAATCGCCAGCCCGGCTTCACGCAACCCCTTGGGAATATTCAACAACCCGGCACGGAACACTTCGGTCAGGTAAGCACCGGCGTACAGCGACAAGGTAATGATGAACGAGGGGATCTTGTCCAAGCGGATGCCCAGGCTGGGCAAGGCGAAGTAGATCAACAGGATCAGCACCAGGATCGGCGTGTTGCGTACTATCGTCACGTACACCGAGGCGAGGATACGCAACGCCCGGTGCCTGGACAGCATGGCAAACGCCATCAACAGGCCGATCACGCAGCCGATGGCGATCGACAGCAGTGCCAGCTCAAGGCCCAGCCACAACCCCGCGAGCAAGGTGTCGAAATCACGCCACACGGCGGCAAAGTTCAACTGATAGTTCATGGTCAACGGTACCTGATGGGGGCGCCAGGCGCGGCGCCCCGGTTTTCACGAATCACTTGAACTCGACGGGGAAACCAATGGCAGGTTCTGGCAGGTCCACACCGAACCACTGCTTGAACGAAGCCTTGTAGGTGGGGAACTCCACACCGGTCATGGCTTCATGCAGCGCGGTGTTGACGAAGTTCAGCCAGTCCTGGTCGCCACGCTTGACCGCGCACGCATAGGTCTGCGGGCTCCAGGCATAGGCCGGGCTGCGATAGCGGCCAGGGTTCTGCACCATCAGGTATTTGACCGAAGACTGGTCGGTGGCGGCGGCATCGGCGCGACCGGAGTTCACGGCCTGGTACATCAGGTCGACGCTGTCGTACTGGTCGACCTTGGCCTTGGGCAGTGCCTGGTGCACCAGTTCTTCGGCGTAGACGTTTTGCAGCACCGCCACGGTGACGCCATCGCCGGCGGCTTGCAGGTCTTCGATTTCCTTGTACTTGCTGTTGTTGGGCAGCAGTAGGCCCACGCCTTCGCGGTAGTACGGCAAGGTAAAGGCCACTTGCTGCGCGCGGCTGGCGGTGACGGTAATGAACTGGCAACTCATGTCGACCTTGTCGGTCAGCAGGTTGGGAATCCGGGCGTCGGACGACTGCACCACAAACTCGACCTTGCTCGGGTCGTTGAACAGCCCCTTGGCCACGATGCGGCCAATATCAATATCAAACCCCTGCAACTTGCCATCCGCTCCCTGGAAGTGCCACGGCGCATTGGTACTGCCTGTACCCACGATCAGGTGCCCACGCTTGAGCACGTTATCGAGCTTGCTGTCCGCCGCCTGCACGAGGCCTGCGAGGGATGCCGATGCGGCGAAAAGAAAAACACACGCTTTAAACACGGAAGGTCGGTGATGCATGACAAGCACTCCAGGAGTTGTGTATTCCGCTATACCGGAACTTAGTATGTAACAACGGAATAGACAGCAGAAAGTGTGCCACAGGCAGTAACGGAAAAATATGCGGGGAATAAATGGTTTATAAATCAGACGGATAAACAGCCTTCTGGCTAACGGCGTTACGCCAGCAGCTGAAATCAGCTTGCTACCCAGGGCCCCATCCGACCGCGACGGTCCCCTGCACATGCGCCACAACGGTGTTACCGCGCACCAACACCGGGCACGTTTCAATCATGGAAAAACCACCGTGCTGTGGCCAGCGTTGGCACATCACCGCCGACCAGGCGCGCAAATGGGGGGAGCGTGCGGACGACGCTTGCCCCCCTGGCTACCTGTGAAGGTTGACAGTAGACGACACTGATTCCTGGTCGTAGCGTTGGCAAAAACCCGCATCATCCAAAGGGAGGCCCTCATGGGGATTGCCACCGCAACCATCGCCAATGCCGAGGATTACCGGCGCGCGTTGAGCACCTCGCGCCCGGTATTCATGCTGTTTGTTTCCGATCACTGCCCAGCCTGTGCGTGCTCAGGGCCATTATTTGAGCTGATCGCTGGCAAGTACCCCTCCGTTGTCAGCCTGGTGCTCGATTGCGCCAAGACGCCGAGGCACCCCGACGTTACGGGCACCCCGACGCTGCTGATCTTCCTCAACGGCACGCTGATGGAAAAGTTCAAAGGCTTTGGCCCCGAAGACCAGCAAGCGCAGTTTCTCGAGGACACCTTCAAGCGCTATGCCCGTCGCAAGGGCGCAAGAGCACCTGCGTCACCCGCCGCTCCTCCACCGTCGCCACCGTCAGGCGCCAGCCCGCATGCTCCAGGCTATCGCCCACCATCGGCAGGCGGTCGAGCAGACTCATTACCAGACCGGCCAGGGTCTGGTAATCCTCGGTCGCCGCAGCATTGAAGCCGGTGCGCTGACGAATCTGGTTGAGGTTCAAGGCACCGTTGACGCAGAAGCCATCCCCCTGCGCGACGATGTCCGGCCCCTCGATTTCACTCGCGTCCGGCAATTCACCGGCGATGGATTCGAGGATGTCGGTCATGCTCAGCACCCCCATGAAGTCACCAAATTCGTTGATCACGAAGGCGATGTGGGTCGACTCCTGACGCATCTGCTCCAGGGCGTTGAGGATCGAAAAGCTCTCCAGCAGGTTGATCGCCCGGCGAGCCAGGTGCTCCAGGTTCGGCTCGTTGCCGGCCAGGTATTCCTTGAGCAATTCCTTCTTGTGCACAAAGCCTAAGGGCTCATCAACGGCACCGTCGCGGATCAACGGCAGCCGCGAATAGGACGAATGCATCAATTTCAGGCGAATCGTGTCGGGATCATCCGCCAAGTCGATAAAGTCGACCTTGGCCCGCGGCGTCATCAAGGTGCGGATCGGCCGTTCGGCCAACTGCAGCACACCACTGATCATCACGCGCTCGCGCCGATCAAACAACGGGCCTTGGCTGGCATCCGGTTCGCCCAGCAGGTCAGCCACGTCTTCGCCCACCTCCTCCACCGCCAGGCTGCGCCCGCCCAGCAAGCGCATCACCGCATGGGCCGTACGCTCACGCACCGGCAACGCACCCTGCGCCGACTTCTTGCGCCGGGCCCGGGCAATCTGGTTGAACACCTCGATCAGGATCGAAAAACCAATGGCCGCGTACAGGTAGCCTTTGGGAATGTGGAAGCCCAGGCCTTCGGCGGTCAGGGCGAAACCGATCATCATCAAAAAGCCCAGGCACAGCATGATCACCGTCGGGTGCGCGTTGACGAAACGGGTCAACGGTTTGCTCGCGACGATCATCAAGCCGATGGAAATGATCACCGCGATCATCATCACCGCCAGCTCATCCACCATGCCGACGGCAGTGATCACCGCATCGAGGGAGAACACCGCGTCGAGGACGACGATCTGCGCCACGATCGGCCAGAACATCGCGTAGGCCACATTCCCCGTGCGCTGCGCCATGTGCCCTTCCAGACGCTCATGCAATTCCATGGTGGCCTTGAACAACAGGAACACACCACCAAACAGCATGATCAGGTCACGCCCGGAGAAGCTCTTGTCGAACACCTCAAACAGCGGCTGGGTGAGCGTCACCAGCCAGGAAATACTCGCCAGCAAGCCCAGGCGCATCAGTAGCGCCAAGGACAAACCGATCAACCGCGCACGGTCGCGCTGCTCCGGCGGCAGCTTGTCCGCCAGGATCGCAATAAACACCAGGTTGTCGATGCCCAGCACCAGTTCCAGCACAATCAAGGTCAACAGGCCGAGCCAGGCCGTTGGATCCGCTAACCATTCCATTTATTAAAGTCTCTATCTAGATTTCAGAATGCCGGGCACGGCAAAGCGCGGTCGGTGGACCGGAACACGGTTAGCAATCGAAATACGGGGTGCTTGGAAGGGAACAGCGGCAGCGGTTGTCTTGGGGAAAGACGACTGGGGGGCTCCGAGAGGGTGTTCATGCAAGTCCTGAAGTCACAAAAGGACTTGAATCCTACAATTGAAATACAAATTTCCCACAACGCAAAACTATTACAAAACCTGTCCTCCCCCCCTCCCACATTTTGACCTGTGTTGAATCAGGACTTTCTGGTCGCATCATCCAACGCCAGGATGGTGTGGGCATTCGTCACCGTAGTCGCCAACGTATTGATCACCCCCGACCGCAACGCGCCCAGCGTCGCCGCCGCCTTGGTGTTCTCACTCGCGATCGCGACCACATCCGGAATCCGGAACAACTCCTGCACCGTCAACCCGATCACTCGCCCTTGAATGGCGTTGACCGCCGGCTGGCCATGAATATCGATAAAGTCGTAGCCCATCATGTCGCCCACCGTACCGGACAACCGCGCCTGCGCGATCTCCTGGGGCGAGAACCAGCCCATGCGCACCATATTGCTGTTTTCGCTCATATCGCCGATGCCAATCAATGCAATATCGGCCCGCCGCGCTCGATCCAAGGTCGAGCGCACCGTGTCGTTATTGATCAGCACGCCGCGCAGTTCCGGGTTGGCCACCAGGGCCGGGGCATACAGACTTTCACTCTCGCCGCCAAAGCGCAGGGCCAGGCGCCGGCAGATATGGTCCGGGTTCATATATTCGCCAGCCTTGAGCGAACCGCCGATGGCGCAGACAAATGTGCAATTGCGCGTCACCGGTAAAAATACATTATCGGCCACCGCTCCCACGTTGCGCCCCATGCCCACGGCGACGATCATGCCGTCGCTCAGGGTTTTGTTCAGGTAATTGGCCACCAGGCTGGCAACCGCCGAGCGCTGGGTGTCGGGGTCGCTGTGGTCGACGGCGATCAAGGCCCGGTCGAGCTTGAAGCGTTCCACCAGCGCTCGCTCCAGCTCGCTGTTCATCGCCGGGTGCTGCAACACGCGCACCTCGACAATCCCTTCATCCCGCGCGCGCTTGAGCAAGCGACTGACTTTTGCGCGGGACAGGTCGAGGCGCTTGGCAATCGCTTCCTGAGTGACGTTCTCGAGGTAATAGAGCATCGCCACTTCGGTCATCTGATCGATATCGCTGGCAATGCGCTGGGTGCTGTCACTCATGGGGACGGGCTTCCGTTTCGGCGTCAAAGGCGCATTCTCCCGACTCTTGCCCCGTCACGTCCACTACTGATGCCCATCGCGCTCGATCGCATTGATGCGCTCGACCTTGGCCCCGGAACGTGCCGCTTCGAACTCCGACTCCAGGAACGACTTGACGATGCTTTTCGCCAGCTCGGCGCCGATCACCCGTGCGCCGATGGACAGGATCTGCGCATCGTTGCTCTTGCGTGCACGCTCGGCCGAATAGGTGTCATGGGCCTGGGCCGCACGAATGCCCAACACCTTGTTGGCGGAAATCGCCATGCCGATCCCGGTACCGCACACCAGTACGCCCAGGCGCTGTTGCCCGGCATTGATCGCGGTGGCCACCGCCAGGGCGATGTCCGGGTACAGCACCGGCGCGGTGGAATGGGTGCCGAAGTCGGTCACCGGGTAACCCAGCGCTTCGATATGGCGCTTTAACAACTCCTTGAGTTCAAAACCCGCTTCATCGCATCCGATAGCCACCGGAAAAGGTGTGTTCATGGCGTCTGGCTCCGCTGCCGTGATTGTACTGATGACCGATCATATGATCAGACAGTGAAATTTTGCTCAGCCATTTCTCTGACATCACACCCTTTCTGTCAAGCATGTTTTAACTGACTCGCCAGTCAAAGCCGCCTAAAAAGCCATTATTGAGGCTAAAGATGAGAATCAGCGCTTTTACATGAAAGATATTGACTGATCAGAATTTCATTTGATACACATATGATCACAGCGAAACATGACTGTGCGACCTAATAAGAATTCACAGCACGAGGACACGCCGATGGCTACGCCATTACTGCTCCAGGCTGAACACGTCGCCAAGGCTTACGCCGGGGTTCCCGCCCTGCGTGACGGGCGCCTCTCTCTGCGGTCCGGCAGCGTCCACGCCCTGTGCGGCGGTAATGGCGCAGGCAAGTCGACTTTCCTGAGCATCCTGATGGGCATCACCCCGCGCGACGCCGGCACCATCCTGCTCAATGGCACCCCGGTGCAGTTCAATCGCCCGAGTGAAGCCCTCGCGGCAGGGATCGCGATGATCACCCAGGAGCTGGAACCCATCCCCTACATGACCGTTGCCGAAAACATCTGGCTGGGCCGCGAACCGCGCCGTGCCGGCTGCATCGTCGACAGCAAGGCCCTGAACCGGCGCACCCGCGAACTGCTGGACAGCCTGGAATTCGACGTCGAGGCCACCAGCCCCATGCATCGCCTCAGCGTCGCGCAAATCCAATTGGTGGAAATCGCCAAGGCGTTCAGCCATGACTGCCAGGTGATGATCATGGACGAGCCCACCTCGGCCATCGGCGAGCGCGAAGCCGAAACCCTGTTCAAGGCGATCCGCCGCCTTACCGCGCGTGGCGCCGGCATCGTGTATGTGTCGCACCGGTTGAGCGAGCTGGCGCAGATCGCCGATGACTACAGCATCTTCCGCGACGGCGCCTTTGTCGAAAGTGGGCGCATGGCCGATATTGACCGACAGCACCTGGTACGCGGCATCGTCGGCCAGGAGCTGGTACGCATCGACCACAAGGTCGGCCGCGAATGTGCCGCCGACACCTGCCTGCAAGTCGACAACCTGAGCCGCGCCGGCGAATTCCATGACATCAGCCTGCAACTGCGCCAGGGTGAAATCCTCGGCATCTATGGCCTGATGGGGTCAGGGCGCAGCGAGTTCCTCAATTGCATCTATGGGCTGACGGTCGCCGATTCCGGCAGCGTCACCCTGCAAGGCAAGCCCCTGCCGATCGGGCTGCCCAAGGCGACGATCAACGCGGGCATGTCACTAGTCACCGAAGACCGCAAGGACAGCGGCCTGGTGCTCAGTTCCAGCATTCTTTCCAACATTGCACTGTCGGCCTACAAGCGCCTGTCGAGCTGGTCACTGATCAACGCACGCAAGGAAACCCAACTGGCCCAGGACATGGTCAAGCGCCTGCAGATCAAGACCACCTCCCTGGAACTGCCGGTGGCCTCCATGAGCGGCGGTAACCAGCAGAAGGTGGTGCTCGCCAAGTGCCTGTCGACCGAACCGGTATGCCTGCTGTGCGACGAACCCACTCGCGGCATCGACGAAGGCGCCAAGCAGGAGATCTACCACCTGCTCGACCAGTTCGTGCGCGCCGGCGGCGCCGCCATCGTGGTGTCGTCGGAGGCCCCGGAACTGCTGCACCTGAGTGATCGCATCGCTGTATTCAAAGGCGGCCGGCTGGTGACCATCAGCACCGACACCGCCCTTTCCCAGGAAGCCTTGTTGAGTCTTGCCTCATGAATGCCAAAACCATAGCCGCCCCCATCACTGCCGCGCCACGCAGCCACCTGCGCCTGACCCTCGACCGCTTCGGCCTGCCGCTGGTGTTTATCCTGCTGTGTGTGGTGATGGCGTTTTCCAGCGAATACTTCATGACCTGGCGCAACTGGATGGACATCCTGCGCCAGACCTCCATCAACGGCATCCTTGCCGTGGGCATGACCTACGTGATCCTGACCAAGGGCATTGACCTGTCCGTGGGCTCGATCCTGGCGTTTGCCGGGCTGTGCAGCGCGATGGTCGCAACCCAAGGCTACGGCCTGCTGGCGGCGGTGAGCGCCGGGATGTTCGCCGGGGCGATGCTCGGCGTGGTGAATGGCTTCATGGTCGCCAACCTGTCGATCCCGCCGTTCGTGGCCACCCTCGGCATGCTCAGCGTGGCGCGAGGCATGACGTTCATCCTCAATGACGGCAGCCCGATCACCGACCTGCCCGACGCCTACCTCGCCCTGGGTATCGGCAAGATCGGCCCGATTGGCGTGCCGATCATCATCTTCGCGGTGGTCGCGCTGATCTTCTGGATGGTGCTGCGCTACACCACCTACGGCCGCTATGTGTACGCCGTGGGCGGCAATGAAAAGAGCGCGCGCACCTCCGGCATTGGCGTGCGCAAAGTGATGTTTTCGGTGTACGTGGTCTCGGGCCTGCTCGCCGGCCTGGCCGGCGTGGTGCTGTCGGCACGCACGACCTCTGCCCTGCCCCAGGCCGGGGTTTCCTATGAGCTGGACGCGATTGCCGCAGTGGTGATCGGTGGCACCAGCCTGTCCGGCGGCACTGGCAGCATTGTCGGCACGCTGTTCGGCGCGCTGTTGATCGGCGTGATCAACAACGGGCTCAACCTGCTCGGCGTGTCCTCGTATTACCAGCAGGTCGCCAAGGGCCTGATCATCGTGTTTGCAGTACTGATCGACGTGTGGCGCAAGAAAAAACGCTAGAGAACGAACCACTACAACAATAACGGAGTTCAACTCATGAAAATTGGTATGCCCTTCGCCGCGGTCGCGGCGCTCTCCCTGCTCGCCAGCAGTATCGCCCTGGCCGCCGATGGCAAGACCTACAAGGTCGGCGCTGCTGTCTACGGGCTCAAGGGCCAGTTCATGCAGAACTGGGTCCGCGAGCTCAAGGAGCACCCGGCCGTCAAGGATGGCACCGTGCAGTTGACCGTATTCGACGGCAACTACGATGCCCTGACCCAGAACAACCAGATCGAAAACATGGTGACCCAGCACTACGACGCCATCCTGTTCGTGCCGATCGACACCAAGGCCGGCGTCGGTACGGTGAAACAGGCCATGAGCAACGACGTAGTGGTCATCGCCTCCAATACGAAAGTAGCCGATGCCGCCGTCCCTTACGTGGGTAACGATGATGTGGAAGGCGGCCGCCTGCAGGCCCAGGCCATGGTCGACAAGCTCAACGGCAAGGGCAACGTGGTGATCATCCAGGGGCCGATTGGCCAGTCGGCGCAGATCGACCGGGAAAAAGGCGAGCTGGAAGTGCTGGGCAAACACCCCGACATCAAGATCATCGAGAAAAAGACCGCCAACTGGGACCGCGCCCAGGCCCTGGCACTGACTGAAGACTGGCTCAACGCTCACCCCAAAGGCATCAACGGCGTGATCGCGCAGAACGACGACATGGCCCTCGGCGCCGTACAGGCCCTGAAGTCCCATGGTTTGACCTCCAAGGACGTACCCGTCACCTCCATCGACGGCATGCCGGATGCGATCCAGGCCGCGAAGAAAGACGAAGTCACCACCTTCCTGCAGGACGCCCAGGCCCAGTCCCAAGGCGCCCTGGACGTGGCCCTGCGTGCGCTTGCCGGCAAGGACTACAAGCCGCAGTCGGTGATCTGGGAGCGCTATGCCAAGGACGTGAAATGGGGTGATGGCACCGCCAAGACCTACATCCTGCCGTGGGTGCCAGTGACTAACGCCAACGCCGATGCGCTGTACAAGCAAGTCAGCGGCGGCAAGTAGTTATTGACTTGAAATACCGTCAAATGTGGGAGGGGGCTTGCTCCCGATGGCGGTGTAACAGTGGTAGATCAGGTGACTGACACACCGCCATCGGGAGCAAGCCCCCTCCCACACGTTGATCTCCACCCTATTCAAAAATGGAGTCATGCATGTCTGGATTCTGGAACCAAGCCTTCGACCTCAGCGGCCGTTGCGCGGTGATCACCGGTGGTGCCGCCGGGATCGGCCTGGCCTGTGCCAACCTGCTGGTGGAGCGTGGTGCCCGCGTAGCATTGCTGGATCGCGACCCGGCGGTGGTCGACGTCGCCGCCAGCCTCGGTGCCGGGCACCTGGGCATTGCCGTCGACCTCAGCCGGATCGGCGAGGTGCAACACACCATCGACCAGGTCGTCGAACGCTTCCAGCGCCTGGACTACCTGATCAACAGCGCGGGTGTCGTCCTGCTGGACAAGGCTGTCGATGTCAGCGAAAGCGCCTGGGACACCACCCTGGACATCAACCTCAAGGCCAGCTTCTTCGTGGCCCAGGCCTGCGCCAGGCACATGCTCGCCCAAGGCCGCGGGCGTATCGTCAACCTCGCCTCCCAGGCCGCCGTAATCGGCCTGGATCGTCATGTCGCCTACTGCGCGAGCAAGGCAGCCATCGTCGGCATGACCAAGGTGCTGGCCATGGAATGGGCACCGCACATCTCCGTCAACGCCATCTCCCCCACCATCGTCGAGACCGCCCTGGGCAAGAAGGCGTGGGCCGGAGAAGTGGGTGAGCGGGCCAAATTGCAGATCCCGGCGGGCCGCTTTGCCCAGCCGGAAGAAATCGCCGGGCTGGCGTTGTACCTGCTCAGCGACGCCGCCCAGATGATCACCGGCGCGAACATGGTGATCGACGGCGGCTACAGCATTCAGTAATTCATTTTTTGTCGTGAGGTTTTGTCATGTCCACCGTCATCGAACGCACACCTGAACAACTCTCCCCGAGCATCCCGAAAACCATGCAGGCCGTGGTCTGCCATGGCCCGGAAGACTATCGCCTGGAAACGGTCGAGGTGCCCACCCCCGGCCCCGAGGAAATCCTCACCAAGGTCGAGCTGTGCGGTATTTGCATGAGCGACATCAAGACCTACCGCGGCGCACCGTCATTCTGGGGCGATGCCGAGCAACCGCGCTATGTGAAACCACCGATGATTCCCGGGCATGAGTTCGTCTGTCGCGTGGTCGCCCTCGGCCCCGGCGCAGAGAAACGCGGAGTGAAGGTCGGCGACCGGGTGATCTCCGAGCAGATCGTGCCGTGCTGGGGTTGCCGTTTCTGTAATCACGGCCAGTACTGGATGTGCCAGAAGCATGACCTGTATGGCTTCCAGAACAACGTGCAGGGGGCCATGGCCCAATACATGATCTTCACCAAGGAAGGCATCATCCATAAAGTGCCGGATTCGATAGCACCGGACGAAGCCATCCTGATCGAACCGCTGGCCTGCTCGCTGCATGCGGCCGAGCGCGCCAACGTGGATTTCGATGACGTGGTGGTGGTTGCCGGCGCCGGCACCCTGGGCCTGGGCATCATCGGCGCGGTGCGCATGCGCAACCCGAAAAAGCTGATCGTGCTGGACATGAAACCCGAACGCGCCGCCCTCGCCCTACGCATGGGCGCCGACGAAGTATGGAACCCCGCCGAGGTGGACGTGCTGGCGAAGATCCGCGAGATCACCGAGGGCTACGGCTGCGACATCTATATCGAGGCCACCGGTCATCACAAGGCCGTCAACCAGGGCCTGGCGATGCTGCGCAAACTCGGGCGCTTCGTTGAGTTCAGCGTGTTCAACGACGAGGCCACGGTGGATTGGTCGATTATTGGCGACCGCAAGGAACTCGATGTACTCGGCTCGCACCTGGGGCCGTATATGTACCCGAGGGCCATCGACTTTATCGGCAGCCGCAAGATCGACATGCGTGACGTGGTGACCCACACGTTCGCCCTGGCGGATTTCAAGGAGGCGTTTGCGGTGATGGAGCGTGGCGACAAGTCGCTCAAAGTTGTACTGCAACCTTAGGCACATCACACCTCCCACACTGAATGGCTGTGAATCCATAGAACAAGAACACAGGAACCCGCGTTATGAATCGAGTCATCAACGATCCAGACCAAGTGGTAGAGGACATGCTGCGCGGCATCCTCGTCGCGCACCCGCAGTTGCGTCAATACGAAACCAATCCACGGGTCATCGTCAAAGCCAGGCCTTCGGCGCAAGGCCGCGTCGGCATTGTCACGGGCGGCGGCTCGGGCCATGAGCCGGCCTTCCTCGGCTACGTCGGGCCCGGCCTGGTCGACGCCGTGGCTGTCGGTGAGATTTTTTCCTCACCGACCGCCAAAAGTTTCTTCGATGCCTTCCGCGCCGCCGATCACGGCGCGGGCGTGGCCTGCCTGTACGGCAACTATGCCGGCGACAACATGAACGTGAAGCTGGCGATGAAAATGGCCGCCAGCAAAGACATGCGCATCCGTACCGTGGTCGCCAACGACGACGTCGCCTCTGCGCCCAAGGCTGAGATTGCCAAGCGGCGCGGCGTGGCCGGGGAAATCTTCATGTGGAAGATCGGCGGGGCCGCAGCCGCCCAGCATTACGACCTGGACGGGGTGATCCGCGTCGCACAAAAAGCCGTCGACCATTGCCGCTCCATTGGCATCGGCCTCACGCCGTGCACCATTGCCGCCGTGGGCAAGCCGAACTTCCAGATCCCCGACGGCCAGATGGAACTGGGCATCGGCCATCACGGTGAGCCGGGCATCGAAGTGATCCCCATCGAATCTGCCGCCGCCATGGCCGAACGCATGCTCGCGCCGATCCTCGCCGACCGCGATTTCAGCCAGGACGACAGTGTGGTGGTGCTGGTCTCCGGTCTTGGCGCCACGCCGGTGATGGAGTTGTACATTTTCTACGCCGAGGTGGAACGCCAACTCACGGCCAAGGGCTTGAAGATCCACCGTTGCTACGTGGGCAACTACTTCACCTCCCTGGAAATGATGGGCGTGACCCTGACCCTGCTCGGCCTCGACGCCGAGCTGAAAACCCTGATCGACCAACCCTGCCGCTCCATCGGCATGACCCAGGCGGAGTGAACCATGAGCCAGCATTTTTCCACCCGCGATGGCAGCGCCATCGTCACCGACCTGGTCAGTGTGATCGTGGCCAACCGTGAATACCTCAGCGCAGTCGACGGCGCCATTGGCGATGGCGACCACGGCATCAATATGGCCAAGGGCTTTGCCCATTGCGGGCGCACGATCGAAGGTCGCCAACTGAGCCTGGCCGAAGCACTGGATGAATTGACCCTGAGCCTGATGGAAGGGATTGGCGGCTCCATGGGGCCGCTGTACGGCAGCCTGTTTATCGGCATGGCCGACGAAGTGCGCGGCTGTGAAGAGATTGACGCGGCCACCTTCGCCCACTTGCTGCGCGGCGGCCTGACCTCGTTGCAGGACATCACTGAAGCCGGCGTGGGCGACAAATGCCTGATGGACACCTTGATCCCGGCGGTCGAAGCGTTCGAGCAGGCGCATGCCGCGGGGTCGTCCTTCAACGATGCGCTCGAGGCAATGAAAGCCGCCGCTTCCCAAGGGCGCGATTCGACCAAGGACCTGGTGGCGAAGATCGGCCGCGCCAGTCGCTTGGGCGAGCGCTCACTGGGCGTGCTGGATGCCGGGGCGGTGTCGTGCTGCCTGATCCTTACGCGCCTGGCGGACTCGGTGCAGCCGCGACTGAGTGCTTGACCTGCTGGACATACCGCGCCACCGCCGGCGCCTGCTCAAAGCGCCGGTGAATCAATGACAGCCACGACGACGCATCACTGCCCTGGATGCTGCGGTACACCACGCCCGGCAAACTCACATGCCCCATCACCGATGTCGGCACCACCGCGACACCCTGGCCCAACGACACTAACGCCAACACCGCAACCAACCCACCGGGCTGTGGCCCCAGGCGCGGCGCGTAGCCGCCTTGCGCCGCCACCTGCAAGGTGCCGCTGATCTGCTCCGGCAGGATAAACGTCTCGTTTTGCAGGTGTTCGCAGCCGATGGCCTTGAGCCCCAGCAGCCAGGAAGCCTGGGGCAGCGCCAACACAAAGCCCTCACTGTCCAGGCGCACCGCCTCGACCCCTTCGGGCAGGGTCATCGGCGAGCGGATATAGCCAATGTCATAGCGTCCATCGGCCACCGCACTTGGCAAGGTGGCCATGGGGCATTCGCGCACATTCACGCTCACATCGGGAAACGTTTGGCTGAACGCCTGCATTTGCCGCTGCAATAACCCCGAATACACCGCCGAAGCGACGTAACCCAACTCGAGGTGGCCGATCTCCCCACGCCCGGCACGCTGGGCGTTGCGCTGGGCAAATTCGAACTGGCGCACGGTGGCTTCGGCCTCGCCCAGCAAGGCGGAACCGGCCTCGGTCAGGCTCACTTCGCGCTGCCGGCGAATGAACAGGCGCGTGCCCAGGCTGGTTTCCATGTCCTGGATCTGCCGGCTCAACGTCGGTGGCGCGATGCCCAGTTGCTCGGCGGCGCGGGTGAAATTGCGCTGCCGGGCAACCGCCAGGAAGTAGCGAAAGTGGCGTATTTCCATCACAGGATTAGCTCAAAGGTAACAAAGTGCTCCACAACGGCTAACAAGACCATTGCGTGGCGCAGATAAGCTTGCAGCAGATCAATACTAGAGAGACCTTTCGATGCCCATCAACTGCTATTTCCATATTACCCGTAAGGTAATTTAATTATGAAACCGGCCAGCCAGCGCCTCACGTTACTGACCGCCTCTGGCGTCTGTTCGCTGATCGTGCTCGACACCAATATCGTCGCCGTGACCCTGCCGAGCATCGCCCGTGACCTGGGGGCGAACTTTGCTGATATCGAGTGGGTGGTCAGCGCCTATATGCTGGCTTTCGCCGCCCTGTTGTTGCCGGCAGGCAGCGTTGCCGACCGTTTCGGGCGCAAGAAAACCCTGGTCTGGGGCCTGGGCATTTTCATCCTGGCCTCCCTCGGCTGCGGCGCCGCACCCAACGCGCTGTTCCTCGATATCGCCCGCGCACTGAAAGGCGTCGGCGCGGCGCTGTTGCTGACCTCGGCCCTGGCGTCCATCGGCCACACGTTCCACGATGAAGGAGAACGCGCCAAGGCCTGGGCGTTCTGGGGGGCGTGCATGGGCGTGGCGATGACCGCCGCGCCGACCCTCGGCGGGCTGATCACCGAGTACTTGGGCTGGCGCTGGATCTTCTACCTGAACCTGCCCGTGGGCCTGGGGCTGATGGCCTTGGTGCTGCGTGCCATCCCGGAATCTCGCGACACCCAGTCGGCACGGCTCGACCCATGGGGCAGCCTGGCCTTCAGTGCCAGCCTGCTGTGCTTGATCTGGGGTTTGATCGAGGCCAACCGCATCGGCTGGGACAATCCGCTGACCTTTGCGCGCCTGAGCGCTGGCGCACTGTTGCTGGGCGTGTTTGTGTGGGTCGAGCGCGTGCAGCGGCGGCCGATGGTCGACCTGCAACTGCTGCGTCACCCGCGCTTTATTGGCGCCTTGCTGGGCATGTTCGCCTATGCCGGCTGCGCCCAGGTGATGATGACGCTGCTACCGTTTTACCTGCAAAACGGCCTGGGGTTCTCCGCCATTGCCTCGGGCCTGGGCATGTTGCCATTTGCCCTGACCATGCTGATTTGCCCACGCATCGGTGCGCGCCTGGCAGGCCGCTTTGCGCCGGCGACGATGATGGCGGCCGGCTTGACGCTGGTCGGCAGCGGCAACCTGTTGAGCGCGTGGGCGGTGAATGTGGGCGGCTACCTGCCCTTCGCCCTGGCCATTGCGGTCACCGGCGCGGGAGCAGGGTTCCTCAATGGCGACACACAGAAAAACATCATGGCCTGCGTACCACGGGATCGCGCGGGGATGGCCTCGGGCATGAGTACCACCATGCGGTTCAGCGCGATCATGCTGGCGATCGGCGTGTACGGAGCGCTGTTGAACAGCCATAGCGAACAGTTGTTGCGCGCCAGCCTCGACGCACAGTGGCAAGGCCAGGCAGCCGACATTGCTTCACGGGTGGTGGCCGGGGATATGTCAGCGGCGTTGGGCCGGTTGCCGGAGGCGGCACGGGTGGCGGTGCAACCGCTGGCGCGGCAGGCGTTTGTGGGTGGGTTCAGCAAGGTGTTGTGGGTGGCAGGGTTATTGGGGCTGCTCGGGGCGCTGGTGGTAGGAAGGTTGATGCGCAAGCCGATACCCACACCGAACTGAATGTGGGAGGGGCTTGCCGCCGATGAGGGTGTGTCAGTAAATGCAACTGTGACTGAACCACCGCCATCGGGGGCAAGCCCCCTCACAGGTATTACCTATCCCCTAAGAGGCTTACCAGAAACGTTGCTGGGTCAGGCGGTTCCACCAGGTCAGCAGCACACGGTCCACCGAGCCGCTGGCGGCCAGGCCGACGCGTTCTTGCAGGCTCTTGCGCTCGGCGTAGTGCAAGTGGAACACCTCGGCCGTCTTGGCCTTGGTCGCCAGGTATTCGTCGCTGGTTTGCAGCTCGTCGACCAACTGCTTGTCGAGCGCGGCAACACCCAGCCACACCTCTCCGGTCGCCACTTCATCAATCGCCAGTTGCGGGCGATAGCGCGACACGAAGTTCTTGAACAACTGATGGGTGATGTCCAGGTCTTCCTGGAACTTCTCGCGACCCTTCTCGGTGTTTTCGCCAAACACGGTGAGGGTGCGCTTGTATTCGCCGGCGGTCAGTACTTCAAAGTCTATGTCGTGCTTTTTCAGCAGGCGGTTGACGTTGGGCAACTGCGCCACCACACCGA
The DNA here is from genome assembly GCF_057808775.1 of Pseudomonas sp. FG86. NCBI lineage: Bacteria > Pseudomonadati > Pseudomonadota > Gammaproteobacteria > Pseudomonadales > Pseudomonadaceae > Pseudomonas > Pseudomonas sp. FG86. Next base: position 36,904 of record NZ_JBMDIS010000047.1, read on the forward strand.
TGGAGCCAAGGATGGCAAAGGGGGCGCTGATGATCTTCTCGCCGATGCACGCCATCATGTAGCCGCCGCTGGCCGCAACCTTGTCGATGCACACGGTCAACGGCACGCCCGCCTGGCGAATCCGCGCCAGTTGCGACGACGCCAGGCCGTAGCTGTGTACCATGCCGCCGCCGCTTTCCAGGCGCAGTACCACTTCGTCCTTGGGCGTGGCCAGGCTCAGCAATGCGGTGATTTCATGGCGCAGGCTCTCGGTGGCCGAGGCCTTGATGTCGCCGTCGAAATCCAGCACGAATACCCGTGGCTTAGCCTCAGGGGCCTTCTTGCCCTTCTTCTTTTCGGCTTTGCTTTCGGACTTGCGCAGGGCTTTGAGCTGGTCCTTGTCGAGCAGGGTCGACTCCAGGCGCTCACGCAACCCCTTGTAGAAATCATTCAGTTTGCTGACGTGCAACTGGCCGGCGGACTTGCGACGGCCTTTGCTGCGCAGTGCCGCGAAGCTGATCAGTACCACCAGGATCGCGACCACCAGGGTGACGGTCTTCGCCAGAAAGCTTGCGTATTCAGCCAGAAAATCCATGTGTCTCCTTAAAAATGCACTGCGCCAGGCGCTGATTGCCCAAGCATACCGACGGGACCGCCGGGGAGCCAGTGCTCAAACCGCCAGCAGCGCGGTGCTCTAACGCACTTTTAAAACAAGCGTATGTTTTTTCATTGACAGCTCGAAGCCATCCTCATAACCTCGCCAGACTTTCAACGTACCGGGAAAACGGACGTGGGCAGCATCTATCTGATTCGACATGGCCAAGCCTCCTTCGGTGCAGACGACTATGACGTGCTGTCGCCCGTCGGCGTGGAGCAGGCGCAAGTACTCGGTCGCCACCTGGCGGACATGGGCCTGGTGTTCGACCGCTGCATAGCCGGCGACCTGCGCCGCCAACAGCACACGGCCACTGCTGCCTTCGATCAATACAGCACCCTCGGCCTGCCTGTCCCTGCTGTGGAAACCGACAGCGCCTTCAACGAATTCGACGCCGACGCGATCATCCGTGCCCTGCTGCCCGACCTGCTCGGCAGCGAACCCGACGCCCTGGAGATCCTGCGCAACGCGGCACAGAACCGCAGCGAGTTCCAACGCATCTTCGCCCTGATCATCGAGCGCTGGCTGGCCGGCACCTATGACACGCCGGGGCTGGAAAGCTGGTTGGGCTTCGTGGAGCGCGTCCAGGGAGGCCTGCAACGCATTCTTGAAGCCGCGGACAACACGCAGAAGATCGCCGTGTTCACCTCCGGCGGCACCATCACCGCCCTGCTCCACCTGATTACCCGGATGCCTGCCGCCCAGGCGTTCGAACTGAACTGGCAAATTGTTAACACCTCGCTCAACCAGCTGAAATTCCGCGGGCGCGAGGTGGCACTGGCTTCCTTCAACAGTCATACCCACTTGCAACTGTTGAAGGCGCCGCAGCTCATCACCTTCCGATGAGTTGTGGCCCACCGTGACCCCAAGGTCACTGGACTCTACCCTAAAGGATCGAAACCATGACTGAAGTAGCTAAAGCCGTAGAAGCAATGAAAGCCAAATTCAACCCAGACGCCGCCAACGGCCTGGACCTGGTATTCGGTTTCCGTATCGACGACACCCAGAACTTCTCGCTGGTGGTGAAGAACAACACCTGCGAACTGCTGGAAGGCGAAAACCCTGACGCCCAAGTGACCCTGGTCATGGACGGAGAAACCATGGAAGGCATCGTCAACGGCTCCACCGACGGCATGCAGGCCTTCATGAGCGGCAAGCTGCGTACCGAAGGCGACATGATGCTGGCCATGAAGCTGAGCGAGCTGTTCCCTTCCTGATTCACGGGCAATCTTGAATCCCTGTGGGAGGGGGCTTGCTCCCGATAGCGGTTTTCAGTCGCCTCTCAGTTGACTGTCACACCGCTATCGGGGCAAGCCCCCTCCCACATTGGGTCTGCGGTGGTATTTAGTTTCTGGGTTGCAGCAGTAGCGCCACCAACGCACTCCACCCCGTCTGATGGGACGCGCCCAACCCACGCCCGGTTTCGCCATGGAAATACTCATGGAACAACACCAGGTCACGGCTGGCCGGGTCCGCCTCCAGCTGCGCGTACCCGACCATCGAGGGCCGCGAACCGTTTTCGTCACGCAGAAACAAGCGCGTCAGCCGCTGGCTGAGGCTGTCGGCGACGTCCTCCAGGGATGACAGGTAACCACTGCCCGTCGGGTACTCCACCGAGAAGTTATCCGCGTAGTACCGATGAAATTCGCGCAGCGATTCGATCAGCATGTAGTTCACCGGCATCCACAACGGCCCGCGCCAGTTGGAGTTGCCGCCATACAAGCGTGAATCGGATTCGCCCGCCTGGTAACGGGCGCACAGCGTGTTGCCATTCATCTTCAATGCCAGGGGTTGTTCGGCGAACGCCTTGGACAAGGAGCGCACGCCAAACGACGAGAGAAATTCATCGTCATCCAGCATGCGCCGCAGCAGGTCTTTGGTACGCTCACCGCGCAGCAACGCCAGCAACAGCCGATTGCCCTGCCCCGGTTCATTCCAGCGCGACACCAGCTTGGCCAGGTCCGGCCGATGGCGCATGAAACCCAGCAAGCGCTCGCGCAAGCCTTCGAGACCTTCATGCTCACGCTGCTCCAGCACCAGCACGGCGAACAACGGCATCAGGCCAACGATGGAGCGCAGGCGCACCGGTTCGTTCTGGCCGTCGGGGCGGTGCAGCACGTCGTAGAAGAACAGGTCCTGCTCATCCCACAGGCCCTCGGCGCTGTCATCGACACGGTTGATGGCACCGGCGATATACAGGAAGTGCTCGAAAAATTTCACCGCGATGTCTACGTACACCCCATTGCGCTTGGCCAGCTCCAGCGCGATCCGCATCAGGTCCAGCGCATAAGCGGCCACCCATGCCGTACCATCGGCCTGGTCCAGCTGGTAACCCGGCGGCAGCGTGGCCGAGCGATCGAACAAGGCGATATTGTCCAACCCCAGGAACCCACCCTGGAACAGGTTGCGCCCCTCGGCATCCTTGCGGTTGACCCACCAGGAAAAATTCAACAGCAGCTTGTGGAAGATCCGTTCCAGGAAGTCCATGTCGCCGACGCCGCTCAACGCCTTGTCCTGCTGATACACGCGCCAGCTGGCCCAGGCATGCACCGGTGGGTTGGCATCATCAAAGCGCCATTCGTAGGCCGGCAACTGGCCGTTGGGGTGCATGAAGCGGTCCTTCACCAGCAACAACAACTGCTGCTTGGCATACCCCGGATCGATCAACGCGATGGCCACGGCCTGAAAGCCCTGGTCCCAGGAGGCGTACCACGGGTATTCCCAGGTGTCGGGCATGGAGAGGATGTCGAAGTTGGACAGGTGCCGCCAATGGGTATTGCGGATATGCAGGCGCTCGGGCGGCGGCGCGGGTTGGGCCGGGTCGCCGTCGAGCCATTGGTTCACGTCGAAATAGTAAAGCTGCTTGGACCACAGCAACCCGGCCAGGGCCTGGCGCTGCACGTTGCGCGCGTCTTCATCGGTAATGCCATGCTGCAAGGCGGCATAAAAGTCGTCGGCCTCCTGACGCCGCAGCTCGAACAGCTTGCGGGCGTTGACCTCGGGCGCATCCGTGGGGGCAAAACGCAGGTAGAGGCTCTGGCTTTCCAGCCCTGCCAGTTCGAGAATGAAACGCGCGGCCACCTTGGTGCCCGAGTCGCGGCGGATCGCCGATTGCACAGCATTCACGACGTAATCATTGATGCCGTCCTTGAATGGCCCCGCCGCCGATTGTCCGTCCAGCTTGGAAACGTTGGTCTCGTTCTCACAAAACACCCATTCGACGCCATCCCGGCCCCACGCACTGAGATGCCGGTCATCCAGCTCATGATGACGGGCCAGCACACGGTCACCGTCCAGCGTCAACCTTGGCTTGGGCGCACCCAAGGTCCAGCTCCAGTCATTGCGTGCCCATACCTGCGGCAACACGTGCAGGCGTGTCGGTTGGTCGCCGCGATTATGCACGGTGACGCGCATGAAAATATCGTCGGGCTGGTGCTTGGCGTATTCGACGCTGATGTCGCAATAGTGGTTGTCTTCAAACACGCCGGTATCGAGGATTTCATACTCGGCATCGCCCAACCCGCGCCGCGCGTTTTCGGCGATCAGGTCGGCATAGGGAAAGGCAGCATGGGGGTATTTGTAGAGCATGCGCATATAGGCATGGCTCGGTACACCATCGACGAAAAAGTACAGTTCCTTGACGTCTTCACCGTGGTTGCCCTCGGCGTTGTTCAGGCCAAACAGCCGCTCCTTGAGGATGGCGTCGTGCTCGTTCCACAGCGCCAGGCCCAGGCACCAGCGTTGTGCCTTGTCGCTGAAACCGGCCAGGCCATCCTCACCCCACCGGTAGGCGCGGCTGCGGGCATGTTCATGGGGGAAGTAGGCCCAGGCGTCGCCGTCTGCGCTGTAGTCTTCGCGCACCGTACCCCATTGGCGTTCGCTCAGGTAAGGGCCCCACTCGCGCCAACGCTCGGCATCCTGCGTCGCCAGGCGCTGGCCTTCAGTCGTTTCAAGTATCCGGGTGCCGGGTGTCGCCGTCATTGGGTCCTCCATCGCCTGCCAGGTGCACAGCAGTGTAGAACCCAACGACGCCCAGGGCACATGAAGACTTAGAAGATGGCGTACGTGTAGTTGAAGATCAGGCGGGTTTGGTCCTGGTCGGCGGTGCCGGTGTTCTTGCCGTGATAGGTACCGGTACGCAAGGTGGTACCGAAGCCTTTCAGAGGACCTGCCTGTACGACGTAGTCCAGACGGAAGTCGGCTTCGTTTTCTTTCTGGTCAGGGCCACCGGCAACCTTCGACTTGATATCCGAACCGTCCAGGTAAGCCACGGACGCTCGCAAGCCAGGCACGTAGGCCTTGAAGTCATACGAGTACTGGCCAAAGTTGACCTGCTCGCCCGCACGGGAGAACTGGCCAACCACCGCATCGGTAAACAGATAGAAGTCGCTGCCACCGGCACCTTGCGCCTGTGGGTCGGCAAGGCTGCCCTGGTTGACCCACACAAAGCCGCCGTCATCCCCCACACCAATGTGCCCAAGCATCAGGCTGCTGCCGCCCAATTGATAGGTGAACGCCGCACTGTAGGTCTTGTTGTCCACTTCGCCGGCGTGCCTGGCGTAGCCGCCGTTGTTGTTGAACTGATAGCCGGTCTCGCCGTTCTTGCCGTCGCTGGAGCTGTCGAAGTAGCGCAGGTCGGTCTTGAACGACTGGTCATTGCCCAAGGGCAGCACGTGGACCAGGCCGACGTAGTTCTGTTTGTAGAAGTCTTGCAGTTGGGCGTAGTAGTACTGAAGCGTCAGGTTTTTTGCGATGACGTTATCGGACGAACCAAACGGTTTGTAGTCCACACCACCGAATTTGAAACTGTCACTGTCGCGTGTCCCACCGGCCACGCTCAGGCCCGTGGAGTTGCTGGAAGCGCGGCCTTCGACGCGGTTCAGCTCACCACCGGTGAAGGTCACGTTGGGAATGTCGTTCGAGGTCAGGATGCCACCGTCAAAGGTTTGCGGGGCAACGCGGCTGTCGTTCGACACCAAGATAGGCAGGATCGGCGCCAAGCCACCACCGACGTGCAACTCGGTCTGGGAGATACGGAATTTCACGTTACCCGCGGCACGACCGAATGAGTCGGCAGGCTCGGTGCCGTTGTTCTTGGTCGGGAAGAAGCTGTTGCCGTTACCCGACAGGCCGGCGCCCGCAGTGTGGCCGTCGCCACCGTCCAGGCGCAGGGCGCCGAAGGCCATGACGTCAAAACCCACACCAACGGTGCCCTGGGTGAAACCGGATTTGTAGTCAAAGCGCAGCGCTGTCGCGGCTTCGCGCAGATCGTTGTTGGTCCCCGAGCGGTTATCCGCGCTGTAGTACATGGTCCGCGAACTGACGGACGCATGGCTGTCTTCGAGAAAGCCGCTATGACCATTGCCGGTTCCCAGGGAACCGAGTCCAAAATCATCGGCGTATGCCTGTTGTGCAAGAACGGCGGCGGTGATCGACAGCGCCAGTGTAGAAATTTTCATTAACTGCGGCCCCTAAATGTTTTTTTATATGTGCGATGTGCGAAATGACGTTTTCATCCTTACAAACGTGACGATTCTTTCACGCCGGCCGGGGCGGACTCCGTGAAGAATTAGTTAGGAAAAACCCTGGAAAATGAAATTTATCCGTTGCTGATTTTTGTCATATTCACGTCATCTCATTCATTTGCAGAATGAAGTCCAGAGGAATCTTCGTTTGCAAGCGCGCCTGCCGCTCAACAAAATCCAGGCGAAGGCCACCCTCATCGCCATAGCCATCAGGAATTTTTCTATGCACACCACCGCACATGTCAGCCCCGACGAGATCCGCAAGGGCTTTTCCAAGGCCATGTCCGATATGTACCGAGATGAAGTTCCGCTGTACGGCGCGCTGATGACGCTGGTGGCCGAGATCAACGCCCGCGTGCTCGACAGCGACCCGGGCCTGGCGCAGCAATTGCAGCGCACCGGGGAAATCCAGCGCCTGGACATGGAGCGCCACGGTGCCATCCGCCTGGGCACCGCCGAGGAACTGGCCACCATCAGCCGCCTGTTCGCGGTGATGGGCATGCAGCCGGTGGGTTACTACGACCTGACCCCGGCCGGCGTGCCGGTGTACTCCACCGCGTTTCGCGCGGTGCATGAAAGCGCGCTGCAAACCAGCCCGTTCCGCGTGTTCACCTCGCTGCTGCGCCTGGAGCTGATCGAAAATCCCGACCTGCGCGCCTTCGCCGAAAGTGCCCTGGCCAAGCGTTCGATCTTCACCCCCGCGGCCCTCGCCCTGATCGAGCAAGCGGAACAGGACGGTGGCCTCGGCGCAGCGGATGCCGACGCATTCATCCGCGAGGCCCTGGAGACCTTCCGCTGGCACCACACCGCCACCGTGACCGCCGCGCAGTACCAGCAACTCAGCGACCAGCACCGCCTGATCGCCGACGTGGTGGCGTTCAAGGGCCCGCACATCAACCACCTGACCCCGCGCACCCTGGACATCGACCAGGTCCAGGCCGCCATGCCTGGCAAGGGCATTACCCCCAAGGCAGTGATCGAAGGCCCGCCGCGCCGCCGCTGCCCGATCCTGCTGCGCCAGACCAGCTTCAAGGCCCTCGATGAAGCCATCGCGTTCACCGACGCCCAAGGCAGCCACAGCGCGCGTTTCGGTGAAATTGAACAACGCGGCGTCGCGCTGACGCCCAAAGGTCGCGCCCTGTACGACCAACTGCTGAACGCTGCCCGCGATGAACTCGGCGCATTCCCGAACGAGTCCAACGCCGAGCGTTATGTGCAATTGATGGAGCAGCACTTCCAGGCCTTCCCCGATGACCACACGCAGATGCGCGAGCAAGGCCTCGCGTACTTCCGCTACTTCGTCACCGACAAGGGCCTGGCGGCACGCGGCCAGGCCGACCAGCCGCGCACGCTGGAAGCATTGGCCAGCGCCGGTCACGTGGCGGTAGAGCCGTTGGTATATGAAGATTTTCTGCCAGTGAGTGCGGCGGGGATCTTTCAATCAAACCTGGGGGATGCGGCGCAGAGTCACTACGCGGCTAATTCGAACCAGGCTGAATTCGAGAAGGCACTGGGGCGCCAGACGATTGATGAGTTGAAGTTGTATGAGGAGACGCAGCAGCGTTCCGTGGATGAGTGCATAGGAACGCTGCTGGCATGAAATAGGATGCCCACCCGGCTCACATTACTCCACCTCCCCTCAGAGTCGGGTGCGGCCTAACAATATCGCCATGGGAAACGACCTACATTGTTTTAGGAAGTCTATGGTTTGATATAAATCCAATTCGACACGTAAGCTGAAAATAGGTAGCCAATACAACAGCGCTAATCGTGCCGGACGGAAAACATCATGCCAGCAGCTACGAATATTGTGATCGTCGGTGGCGGTCCTATGGGCAGTGCAATCGCACGAGGGTTAAAACGATCCAGTCCGGACATGTCGATAACAGTCGTCGAACCTGACCCCCGTCGCCGCGCCGAATTGATAGAGGCAAGCATTCCAACACTGGAAAATCAACCACCCCCCCCAATACATCAGACGTCGTAATCCTAGCGATCCCGCCCCAGACTTTCTTGAAGTTCGTAGAAAGCAACCCCGCTATTGTAAAGTATCAAGGCATCATAATTTCAGTCATGGCCGGGATCAGTATCCAAGAACTCACAACCCACTTAGAAAGCTCACAAGTATATCGAGCAATACCTAACCTTGGGTGCAGTCTCAACCAAGGCATGACCGTCTTGATCTCCGCCCTTAAAACCACGCATGCAAACGACACTGTAACTAACGACTTATTCTCCAAACTTGGCAACTCACTTTCAGTGAATGATGAAAAACTCCTTGATAGCGCAACTGCTTTGGTCGGCGGCGGCCCGGCATACACTTCATATTTTGCAGCAGCGCTTATTGAGTACGCTATAACTGCAGGTTTTGATAAAGCAAGCGCCACATCAATAACACTCCAAGTATTGCGCAGCACTTGCGCGTTACTGGAGCACAGCAAGGAACCACCAATGAGGCTTTGTGAAAGGGTGATGACACGAGGAGGAACGACACAGCGAGCAATTGAGTTTTTTAATCACATGCAGCTGCGCGACACTATCGTCGAGGGACTTAAACGCTCCTGCATTCGCTCGATAGAACTAGGACGGAGAGAATAGAGATGCTAGGACTTATTGATCACGGGTTAGTAGGACGACACTCTCTGAACAGTGACAATCCGAAACATCTGGACGACACCTATAAAATTTACTTTGGCCTAGGCCAAAGCCTAGACTTTATTCACTCACCTAACGTTTTTAAAGTAAGCCTTGCAGGTATCAGGCTTGGCCATTACTTAATGCGAAAATTCGATTCCAGCTTTTCAGACAAACGTATTCTGGACGTCGGTACGGGCAGTGGCGTTCATGCCTTGTTGATGCGAAAACTTGGAAACCATGACATTACGGCCACAGACATATCCGAACACTCTATTGAGCAGGCCAAAATGCATGAACGCATGAACTTCCATCAACATGCGATCTCCTTTTTGACAAGCGACCTATTCAGCAGCCTCCCTGAAAGACAGTTCCAAACAATCATTTTTAACCCGCCCGGGTGGCGAACGCCCTCCGCTTCGCTCACTCAAAGATTGAAATCCATTGAACAGGAAGGAGAGATGCCTATTCAATCGATGTTTTATGGTGAGGAAGTCATCAGGCGATTTCTCCATGACCTTCCCAGATATCTTAGTCCCACCGGCACAGCTGTTGTGGGATTCAACTCAATGGTAGGAATAAGTGATGTCTTGAGCAAGTACAACCAAAGCCACCAGGATACTCCTCCGCTGGCTTACAGATTAATGGAACGTCATACACTTCCACTCCTCTATTATTCCGATCATTGGCGCATGATAAGCAACGCCCTGAATAAAGAGTTTGAGCATTGGTCAAAGCAGGACATGGCCGCCTACTCCATAGATAAAAATGGCGAAATTTTCTGGTCATATGAAATCATTGAATTTTTTCATCGTACAAAATAAAAATGAAAACACAACTAACGCCCCCTTCAAGACATTGCCTGGCGATAGCTTTGTCTGGGCTGGCAAATCTCTTTCTGGGGGCATCATCTCTGTACTGGAGAGCGCTTAACGACATACAACCTACCACATTGGTCGCATACAGGGTCGCACTGTCCTGCGCCATCCTCACTTTACTTCTTTTGATTTTTCGACGTTTCAACCAAACCAAAATATTCACAGCAAGACTAATTGCAACACATTGCATCGCCTCTTTTTTCATTCTCATCAACTGGGGAGTTTTCATTTGGTCTTCAATCAACGGATACATCTTAGAAAGCGGACTTGGCTATCTACTAGCCCCCTTCATATCAATTGCATTGGGAGCGTTGGTTTACCATGAGCGAATGACACCCCATAAAGCCCTCTCCGTCCTCATCGCGTTGAGCGCAATAGCTTTTTTGATGATTTTCAGTAAAGACTTAAACCATTGGATCTATTTATTGATTGCGGCGACATGGGGTTTGTACACATACATCAAAAAATCCACCTCATTAAACGCAGTCAACGGTTTGTTTGTGGAGACAGTTTTTCTAACCACCTGCCTGGCATTCGCCATCTGGGTATTTGACCTCTCTATTATATGGCCAAATGAACTCCCCTCCCGCGCGGCCCCGCTAATCTGGCTAGCAGGCTTAGTATCCGTCATACCTTTATTAATATTTTCCTTCGCCACGGGAAAAATACCATTATCCCTCACTGGCCTTTTACAATTCACACTCCCCCTCACACTGCTCACTATTGGCTGGCTTTCCGACGAAAAAAGCCTGCCCACTTTATCGCTGACATTAATCATTACGACTGCGGGCATACTAGCCTCACCTCTTGTTTACGATATGACTGTGGCTCGCCGACCCAAAAAATAAAGAGACCTTCAACATGAGAAACACTTACGACGTCATCGTGATCGGTCTTGGCATTATGGGGACTGCCGCGTTATGGAGAGTCACTCCAAAATGTACTCGTGTATTGGGAATTGACGCTTCAGGCCCCACTCATAGCTATGGATCGTCACAAGGAGGCTCCCGAATATTTCGTCGTGCTTATTGGGAAGGCAAAAACTATCTTCCGCTACTTAACCAATCCGACGTGTTATGGCATGAGCTAGAGCGGTTGATTCAGAGAAAACTGCTATTTCGAACAGCAGGAATTTTCGTCGGGCCTCAGTCCAGCCGAGTGGTCGCAGGAAGCATTAATACCGCCAGGGAAGGACGAATAGAGCATGAAGTATGGAGTGAGTCTAAAACCAAGCATCACTTTCCAGCATTTAATCTGCCGAATAAGATGCAGACGGTATTCGAGCCCGGGGCATACGCAATATCCGCTTGCGATGCCCGATTGGGGATGCTCAACGAGGCTGTTCGCGGTGGCGCGACTATTGAATTTGGTAACAGCGTCTTAACTCTTGAGAATGATGGGCCGCAGATGCGTCTAGGCACCCGAAGCGGGCGCACTTATTTTGCCAAATCGGTGATCGTCACAGCGGGGCCGTGGATTGCCACCCACCTCTTGCGGGAGATCAAGCACTGTATAGAACCCCGTCAAGTCCCGATATATTGGTTCAAACCGAAAAACGATTTCGAGAAGCTATTCTCCCCAGACCATTTTCCAATTTTTTTATACGAACACCAAGATGAAAGTCTTATTTATGGCGTACCCTCAATCATCAGCAACGAACCTGGAGTGAAAATTGGCTTTCACAACAGACAGCAAACGCCTGCCAACCCTCAATGGGAAAACATTCCCGTGAAAACAAAGTATTTAGAAGAAATATCTGAGATCGTTGGAAATTTATTCCCGAATCTAGAGCGCTCACCGATACAAGCAAAAAACTGCTTCTATACACTTAGCCCTGATGAGTCATTCCTGATCGGAAAATCCAAAGCTTTGAGATCAACTTATTTTGCATCCGCTTGCTCAGGGCACGGATTCAAATTTGCACCTGCTATTGGGGATGCCCTTGCAAACATGGCCGTTGGGCAACAGCCACATGTCTCATTAGAAGCGTTTTCCGCCGACCGATTCGACTTGACATCGAATAAACCCTGAAAGTGCCCACCCGGCCCATCAGCGCAATCCTGCGCCGCAACGGTCCCCGGAGCCGGGAGGGCGAGGGCATCATAGGTAGCGGGGATCGGGGTGTCTTCCAGTCAATTCTGAAAAAATGTGCAAGGGAGCGATTGGCTCGCTCCCTCATTGAACGGATCGCCCGTTACTTCAGCAAATCCTTGATCTCATCTTTAACCAACAAGCGTCTTTCCTTCAGCTTCTTTATCTCGTCATCGCTGCCGGCTGCCTTTTCAGCGTTCACCACCAATTCGTCAACATCGTTGTATTTATCAAACAGCGCGTTCAAACGGGCATTTTGTGCCCGGCGCCCGTCGACTTCGTCCTTGCTCAACCCCAAGTCCTGATACAGGTCGTGTTTCACTGGCATGGCCTACCTCCGCAAGTTGATCAATGGCTACGCCCTTGAAGCTAGCCCATTCCAAGGGGTCTTGTCATGTTTGCCGGCAAACCAGTCCCGTTCGTCGCAACCTGGGCAATGGGATCAAACCTTTGCCGCGCCCTGCCCTCCACTGTAGATCGCCACTTGAGGGAGACCGGTTCATGAATCAAGCTGCCAGCGCTGTCGACACCCAATGCATCAACACCCTTCGTACCCTGGCCATGGACGCCGTTCAAAAGGCCAACTCCGGCCATCCGGGCACGCCCATGGGCCTGGCGCCGGTCGGGTATACCTTGTGGAGCCGCTTCCTGCGCTATCACCCCCAGCACCCCGACTGGCCCAGCCGTGACCGCTTTGTGTTATCCGTCGGCCATGCATCGATGTTGCTGTATTCATTGCTGCACTTGGCGGGCGTGGTGGAGATGGATGCCGAGGGCAAGCGTACCGGGCAGGCCGCGATCAGTCTGGACGATATCAAGCAGTTTCGGCAGGCGGGCTCCAAGACCCCTGGGCACCCGGAATACCGTATGACTACCGGGGTCGAGACCACCACCGGCCCCCTGGGCCAGGGCTGCGCCAACAGTGTCGGGATGGCAATGGCTGAGCGCTGGCTGGCCACGCGCTTCAATCGCGAAGAAAAGACACTGTTCGATTACAACGTGTACACCTTGTGTGGCGACGGCGACATGATGGAGGGCATCAGTGGCGAAGCGGCATCGATGGCCGGGCATTTGAAGCTGGACAAGCTGTGCTGGATCTATGACAACAACACCATCAGCATCGAGGGCCACACTGAGCTGGCATTCAGCGAAGACGTGATCAAGCGCTTCCAGGCCTATGGCTGGCATACCCTGCACGTGACCGATGCCAATGACTTGCAAGCCCTGACCAGTGCCCTGGAGACCTTCCATTGCAACCGGGGCGCGCCGACCCTGATCGTGGTCGACAGTGTGATCGGCTATGGCTCGCCCCATAAGCACAACACCGCCGCCGCCCATGGTGAACCCTTGGGTGAGGAGGAAATCCGCCTGACCAAGGCCGCCTATGGCTGGCCACAGGATGCAAGCTTCCTGGTACCCGATGAAGCCTGCACGGCGTTGCGTGATGCGTTGCTTGAGCGCAGCGAGCCACTGTATGAAAAATGGCTCGAACACCTTTCGCTGCTCGAACAGTATGAGCCCGAGCTGGCCGATGAATTGCACCGCATGCGTGCCGGGCAAATGCCGGAACACTGGCAGAAGCACTTGCCCCACTTCGACAGCGATGCCAAGGGCATCGCCAGCCGTGCCGCCGGCGGCGAAGTATTGAATGCGTTTGCCCAGCAAATCCCCTGGCTGCTCGGCGGCTCGGCGGACTTGTCGCCGTCGACCAAGACCAACCTCACCTTCGACGGTGCCGGGCGTTTCAGTGCCGACGACTACAGCGGGCGCAACCTGTATTTCGGCATCCGCGAACACGCCATGGGCGCGATTGCCAATGGCATGGCGCTGTCGTATTTGCGGCCGTATACCTCGACATTCCTGGTGTTCAGCGACTACATGAAACCGCCGATCCGCCTGGCGGCAATCATGGAATTGCCGGTGATATTCGTGTTTACCCATGACTCGATCGGCGTCGGTGAAGACGGCCCGACCCACCAGCCCATCGAGCATCTGACCCAACTGCGCGCCACGCCGGGGTTGCTGACCCTGCGCCCGGGTGACGCCAATGAAACCCTGGAGCTGTGGAAAGTCGCCCTGGCGCAAACCCATCGGCCGAGCTGCGTGGTGTTGTCGAGACAGCCACTGCCGACGCTGGATCGCAGTAAATATGCGGCGGCGTCCGGCGCGGCCAAAGGCGCGTATGTGTTGGCGGGGGCTGAAGCGCCGGATGTCATCCTGATCGCGACGGGCAGTGAAGTCAGCCTTGCCGTGGAGGCTTATGAACAGCTCAAGGCTGAAGGGATTGCCGCGCAAGTGGTTTCAATGCCCAGTTGGGAGCTGTTCGAAGACCAGGACCAGGCTTATCGCGACAGCGTGCTGCCGCCGGCCGTGAAGGCCAGGGTCGTGGTGGAACAGGCCGGCCCCCTGGGCTGGGATCGCTATGTCGGCCAGACCGGCGCCAAGGTGGTGATGAACAGCTTCGGCGCGTCGGCACCGCTGGCGAAGTTGCAGGAGAAGTTCGGGTTTACTACAGAGAACGTGGTGAAACAGGCCAGGGCGCAGATCCAACTGACGCAACGCTGAGCAAAATGTGGGCGGCCCCACGACCTCCTGTGGCGAGCGGGCTTGTTGTGGCGAGCGGGCTTGCCCCGCGTTGGGCTGCGA
>NZ_JBMDIS010000048.1:0-51189 GCF_057808775.1 Pseudomonas sp. FG86
CCTGTGACCGCTCGGTTCGTAGCCGAGTACTCTATCCAGCTGAGCTACGAGTGCATTTGTTGCCGCGCATTATAGGCCGTTCAATCTCTATGTAAAGCGATTTTTTCGAGTAATTTCAACAACTTACCGATAAATCCAGATTGCAACGTACTAAGCAAATAATGGCGGAGAACGGGGGATTCGAACCCCCGACACCCTTTTGAGGTGTACTCCCTTAGCAGGGGAGCGCCTTCGGCCACTCGGCCAGCTCTCCGCAACACGGGGCGTATATTAACCACGTTCATCCCCGTTTGCAAACATAAAAAACGATAAAAATTAAAGGCTTGGTTCTTCGTCCTTCTCTTTCTTGATCCGCAGGTAGATTTCCTCGCGGTGGACCGCTACCTCTTTCGGAGCGTTAACCCCGATACGCACTTGATTGCCTTTGACGCCGAGCACGGTCACGGTGATTTCGCCATCACCAATAATCAGGCTTTCTGCGCAACGACGAGTCAGAATCAACATACCTTTCTCCTCACGCATTTCAGTTCAGGAACAACAGTCTGCAAAAAAAAGGCATTCGACCTACAACCAAAAGGCCGTAGCCCTACCTGCCTAAGTATTGTCGAGCACAGGTAAAAGAACATGGGCCCGACAAAAAAATGAAAGGCGCGGTAAACCGCGCCTTCCTGGCATTGCATCACTCGCCCTGTCGGGCCGGAGCGTCCAGCTCAAAAGCGGTATGCAGTGCGCGTACAGCCAGTTCCAGGTACTTCTCTTCAATCACCACCGAGACTTTGATTTCCGAGGTGGAGATCATCTGGATGTTGATGCTTTCCTTGGCCAGGGCCTCGAACATACGGCTGGCAACGCCGGCATGGGAACGCATGCCCACACCTACGATCGACACCTTGGCGATCTTGGTATCGCCGACCACTTCACGCGCGCCGATCTCGCTCGCGGTGTTCTGCAGGATACGTTCGGCCGCATCGTACTCGTTGCGGTGTACGGTGAAGGTGAAATCGGTGGTGTTATCGTGCGAAACGTTCTGCACGATCATATCGACTTCAATGTTCGCGCCGCTGATAGGCCCGAGGATCTTGAAAGCCACGCCCGGGGTGTCTGGCACGCCACGGATCGTCAGCTTGGCTTCATCGCGATTGAAGGCGATGCCGGAAATGATCGGCTGTTCCATGGATTCCTCTTCATCAATAGTAATAAGGGTGCCCGGACCCTCTTTGAAGCTGTGCAATACGCGCAGCGGAACGTTGTACTTGCCGGCGAATTCCACCGCGCGGATCTGCAACACCTTGGAACCGAGGCTGGCCATTTCCAGCATCTCTTCGAAGGTGATCTTGTCCAGGCGCTGGGCCACGGACACCACGCGCGGATCGGTGGTGTAGACGCCATCCACATCGGTGTAGATCTGGCATTCGTCAGCCTTCAGGGCTGCGGCCAGCGCTACGCCGGTGGTATCGGAACCGCCACGCCCGAGGGTGGTGATGTTGCCCTGCTCGTCAACGCCCTGGAAACCGGCGACAACCACGACACGCCCTTCCTTCAGATCAGCACGGATCTTCTGATCGTCGATCTGCAGGATACGCGCCTTGGTGTGCGCGCTGTCGGTGAGGATGCGCACCTGGCTACCAGTGTAGGACACCGCCGGCACGCCACGCTTGTTCAGCGCCATGGCCAGCAACGCAATGGTGACCTGCTCGCCGGTGGACACGATCACATCCAGCTCACGCGGCAGTGGTTGTTGATCGCCACTGATTGCCTTGGCCAGATCGATCAGGCGATTGGTCTCGCCGCTCATGGCGGACAGCACCACCACCAGGTCATCGCCGGCATCGCGGAATTTCTTAACCTTGTCGGCAACCTGCTCGATTCTTTCGACAGAACCGACCGAGGTACCTCCAAATTTCTGTACGATCAAAGCCATTTCTAAGCCGCCTCAGCCCGTAAAGGGGCGCCCAATAAACCAATCTTCCAGCAACCGAGTGAGCCCATGACTAGACCATGGGCCCGTTACCAGCGCCTTAAATACCTGCCTCGACAAACGGCACGGTCAGGGCCAGGGCCGCGTCCAGGGCACCAGCGTCTACACCACCGCCTTGCGCCATGTCCGGACGACCACCGCCCTTCCCGCCCACTGCCGCAGCGGCTTGCTTCATCAAATCACCGGCCTTGAGTTGGCCGGTCAGGTCCTTGGTTACACCGGCAACCAGAACGACCTTATCCTCATGGACACTGCCGAGCAGGATCACTGCGCGGCCGAGCTTGTTCTTCAACTGATCGACCAAGGCCAACAACGCCTTGCCATCCTGACCGTCCAGGCGCGCTGCCAGGACTTTCACACCCTTGACGTCCAGGGCGGAAGCAGACAAATCGTCACCTGCCGCGCTGGCAGCCTTGGCTTGCAACTGCTCCAGCTGTTTCTCCAGCACGCGGTTGCGCTCGAGCACGGCGGACAGCTTGTCGATCAGATTGTCGCGGCTGCCCTTGACGAGCGTAGCCGCTTCCTTGAGTTGTTCTTCAGCCGCATTGAGATAGGCCAGGGCCGCAGCACCGGTCACCGCTTCGATACGACGTACGCCCGATGCCACACCGCCTTCGCTGATGATTTTCAGCAGGCCGATGTCGCCCGTACGGTTGGCGTGGATACCGCCACACAGTTCCACCGAGAAGCTGCCGCCCATGCTCAGTACACGCACGTTGTCGCCGTACTTCTCGCCGAACAGCGCCATGGCCCCCTTGGCCTTGGCGGTCTCGATATCGGTCTCTTCGGTTTCCACCGGGGTGTTCTTGCGCACTTCGGCGTTGACGATGTCTTCCAGGGCCTTGATTTGCTCCGGCTTGATCGCTTCGAAGTGGCTGAAGTCGAAGCGCAGGCGCTGGCTGTCGACCAACGAGCCCTTCTGTTGGACGTGCTCGCCCAATACCTGGCGCAGTGCAGCATGCAGCAAGTGAGTGGCCGAGTGGTTCAGCGACGTGGCGTGACGCACATCGGCGTCTACCTGGGCGTCCACTGGCGAACCGACGATCAGGCTGCCCGACGCCAATACACCGTGGTGCAGGAAGGCGCCGCCGGTCTTGGTGGTATCGCGCACATCAAAACGACCGGAGGACGCCTTGAGGAAACCGCAGTCGCCAATCTGGCCACCGGACTCGGCGTAGAACGGCGTCCGGTCCAGGACCACCACGCCGTCGTCACCTTCGTTCAAGACGTCGACCGACTGGCCGTCCTTGTACAGCGCAACGACCTTGGCCGCACCGCTGGTGGCCTTGTAGCCGGTAAATTCGGTGGCCACGTCAACCTTGACCAGGCTGTTGTAGTCCATGCCGAACGAGCTGGCGGAACGCGCACGCACACGCTGGGCCTCCATCTCACGCTCGAAGCCTGCCTCGTCCAGGGTCAGGTTACGCTCACGGGCGATGTCGCCGGTCAGGTCCATCGGGAAGCCGTAGGTGTCATAGAGCTTGAACACCACGTCGCCCGGCACCACGCTGCCTTGCAGGCCGGCGAGGTCTTGCTCGAGGATTTTCAGGCCCTGCTCCAGGGTCTTGGCGAACTGCTCTTCTTCAGCCTTGAGCACGCGCTCGATGTGCGCCTGGTTCTGCTTGAGTTCCGGGAATGCATCGCCCATCTCGGCAACCAGGGCCGCGACGATCTGGTAGAAGAAGCTACCGCTGGCGCCCAACTTGTTGCCGTGACGGCAAGCGCGACGAATGATACGGCGCAGCACGTAGCCACGGCCTTCGTTGGACGGCAGCACGCCGTCGGCAATCAGGAAGCCGCAGGAACGGATGTGGTCAGCTACCACTTTCAACGACGCCTGGTCTTCATTGGCACAACCAATGGCCTTCGCAGCCGCGGCCAGCAGGCTCTGGAACAGGTCGATTTCGTAGTTGGAATGAACGTGCTGCATCACCGCACTGATCCGCTCCAGGCCCATGCCGGTATCTACCGACGGCGCTGGCAACGGATGCAACACACCATCGGCGGTGCGGTTGAACTGCATGAACACGTTGTTCCAGATTTCGATGTAACGGTCACCGTCTTCTTCCGGCGAACCCGGTGGGCCACCCCAGATATCGGCGCCGTGATCGTAGAAAATCTCGGTGCAAGGACCGCACGGGCCGGTATCGCCCATGGTCCAGAAGTTGTCGGAGGCGTAAGGCGCGCCTTTGTTGTCGCCGATACGCACCATGCGCTCAGGCGGCACCCCGACTTGCTTGGTCCAGATGTCGTAAGCCTCGTCATCGCTGGCGTAGACGGTGACCCAGAGCTTTTCCTTCGGCAGTTTCAGTACGCCGGTCAGGAAGGTCCAGGCGAAGTTGATCGCATCCTGCTTGAAATAATCGCCAAAGCTGAAGTTGCCGAGCATTTCGAAAAAAGTGTGGTGACGGGCGGTGTAGCCGACGTTTTCCAGGTCGTTGTGCTTACCACCGGCGCGCACGCACTTCTGGCTGCTGACGGCACGGGTGTAGGCGCGTTTTTCCTGGCCCAGGAAGCAGTCCTTGAACTGGTTCATCCCCGCGTTGGTGAACAGCAGGGTGGGGTCGTTGCCTGGGATCAAGGAGCTGGAGGCGACACGGGTGTGACCTTGCTCTTCGAAGAAGCGAAGGAAGGCTTCACGGATTTCTGCGCTTTTCATTAGGTTCTTCCACGGAGTCTGCGGCCAAAGGCCAGTGCGCAACATCATCAGACGGAGCGACGGCAAAGGGCCGCATTATATCGGCCCTTTGCCGGTGGTACAGCGTGTTTATGTGATAGAAACAGTCAATTAGACGGTCTGCACGCTCATTTGCGCGAAAACTCGACGAATGTTTGCACGACCTGCTCGATTTGCGCCCGGCTGACATCCAGATGCGTGACCATGCGCAGACGCGGCGCGGCGCTCAATTTGACCCCGCGTTCAGCGGCAAAGGCTTTCAAGGCTTCGGCCTGCTCACCGATCTGTACGTAGACCATATTGGTCTGCACCGGCTCCACGGTATAACCGGCCTTGCGCAACTCCTCCCCCAGCCATTGCGCATTGGCGTGATCGTCGGCCAGGCGCTGCACCTGGTGGTCCAGCGCATACAGCCCCGCCGCCGCCAGGGAGCCGGCCTGGCGCATGCCACCGCCGACCATCTTGCGCAGGCGCCGCGCCTTGGCGATCAGCGCCGTGGAACCACACAACACCGAGCCAATCGGCGCGCCGAGGCCCTTGGACAGGCACACCGACACCGAATCGAAGTGCCGCGTGATCTCCCGCGCATCCACCTCCAGCTTGACCGCTGCGTTGTAGAGGCGCGCGCCGTCCAGGTGCAGGGCCAGGCCATGTTCACGGGTAAAGGCCCGGGCTTTCGCCAGGTATTCCAGTGGCAGCACCTTGCCCTGCATCGTGTTTTCCAGGGCCAGCAGGCGGGTGCGGGCGAAGTGGAAATCGTCGGGCTTGATCGCGGCCAGCACCTGGTCCAGGTCCAGGGAGCCGTCCGCCTGGACTTCCAGCGGTTGCGGCTGGATCGAACCCAGCACCGCCGCGCCGCCGCCTTCGTATTTATAGGTGTGGGCCTGCTGGCCGACGATGTATTCCTCGCCGCGCTCACAGTGCGCCATCAACGCCAGCAGGTTGCTCATGGTGCCGGTCGGGACGAACAACGCCGCAGGGAACCCCAGGCGCTTGGCCAGTTCGGCCTCCAGGCGGTTGACGCTGGGGTCTTCACCGTAGACATCATCGCCACTGACGGCGCTGGCCATCACGTCGAGCATGCCGGGGGTGGGTTGGGTCACGGTGTCGCTGCGCAGGTCAATCACGGTCATGAAACAGGCCTCTGGCGGATTGGATAAGTCCCTTTGTGAGTGATTACTGCGGGCAAAGCCACGGAATATCAAGCCCCACTCGCATTCAATCGAATACCAACCAAACAAACCGATATAGGTTATCGATACAGCGATCGTGCAGTTTTTGAAAAACCATGTTAAAAACTCTCCGCCGCCAGGGTTCTGGTGGCAACGTTCTCAGGGCGGGGTGCAATTCCCCACCGGCGGTAATTGCGCGCAATGTGCATAGCCCGCGAGCGCTTGGCGCTTCGAACTGCTCACGCAGGACGGCGACAAGGTCAGCAGACCCGGTGTGATCCCGGGGCCGACGGTCATAGTCCGGATGAAGAGAGAACGGGATTGGCACCTAAGGGCCGCACGCTGACCGCATGCCTGCATGACTCAGCGGTTCGTACCCTTAAATCCCATTCGATTCATAACGCCCTGTTTTTTTCTTAAACAGGAGTCAGAACATGCAACCCACTGCAATCGACAGCAAAAGCAAAAACCACCACGGCGAGCGCGTCGCGTTTATCCAGGCCTGCTGGCACAAGGATATTGTCGACCAATCCCGTAAAGGCTTCCTCGCCGAAATGATCGCCCTGGGCTACCAGGAATCGGACATCGACTTCTTCGAAGTCGGCGGCGCCTTTGAAATGCCCCTGCACGCCAAACTGCTGGCCAAGACCGGCCGTTACGCCGGTATCGTCGCCGCCGCGCTGGTGGTGGATGGCGGCATCTACCGTCACGAATTCGTCGCCCAGTCGGTGGTCAGTGGCCTGATGCAGGTACAGCTGGAAACCGAAGTGCCAGTGTTCTCGGTGTCCCTGACCCCGCATCACTTCCATGCCGGCAGTGAGCACCACACGTTCTTCTACGAGCACTTCGTACACAAAGGCCAGGAAGCTGCGCGCACTTGCGCCGACACCCTGCACAAGGTGCGTGCGATCCGTCGCAGTGAGCCGCGGGCCCTAGCGGTCTAAGCAACACTGCAAAACAAAATGTGGGAGGGGCGGTGCGACGATTCGACTTGCCCCTCCCACATTTGGATCCGGATACGCCTTGAGACCTATGCCAGGCCCACGTCCGTGGTCGGCACGATCAATATCCCTGCCCGCAAGCCATTCTTCACCTTCGGGTTGGGGAAGATGATGCGTGCACCCTCCTCCTCGATCACCCAGCGGGTCTTGGCGACGTCTTCGGCCAGCAGATAACCCTTTTCCAGTTCCGAAAAGTTTTCCACGTCCGCCGGCAGGTGCAGCAGGAACGCATCGCTGTGCTTGATGACTTCCCGCGACACGGCGAACAGTTTCAAGCCGTCCAGGCTGTCAGTCTCAGGCTCGCTGCCTTCGATGATCTGCGTGAGGCGCAGCTCCAGGCGGGAAACATTGACGCCCTGGTTCTGCCCGAACGGCCGCGCCTTGCCCAGCTCCAGGGTGAAGGCTTCGGCACCGAGTTGTTCGTAGGTAAAGGCAGTGAAGGTGATCGAGGTCTTGTTCTGCAACAGCACCGCCTGCATGCCGGCAGCGCTCAAGCGGGCCAGTTCGCGCCGCGAGTGCTGGCGCCCGTCCTTCCATGGGTAAAGGGCGAACTGCTCGATCTTCGAGCCGCGAATCGCAGTGTGCAGGTCGTAATGCAGGCGCGAACGGCCAGGCACGCTGAAAAAGCTGCGGGCCAGTTGCTCCAGCTCGGCGGCACGCATGGCCTCGGGGCCGATGTTTTGTTCATGACGGCCGTTGAACAGCCGGTTGACGTCCAGTTCGAGGTAACGTTCACCGCGGCGCATGGCCTCAGGGTTGCCGAACAGGAACAGAATACGGGTGCGGGGCTTGATCTGCCCACGGGCAATGCCATGCAACAGGCGGTCGAGCAATTCGATCGGCGCGGTTTCGTTGCCATGGATACCGGACGACAGCAGCAGGTCGCCGCCGTTGTCACGGGCTTGCGGCGGGCGTACTTCGAGTGCGCCCTCGCTGAGCCAGCGCATCTGCACGCCGTCGACAGTCAGTTGAATTTTTTGCGCCGGTTCGCGACCGGCGAGGGTCAGTTCAAGCAGTTTGCCGAGGGCGAGCATACGCAGCTTCCTTAGTGGTTGCAGCCTGGGCCGTGGACGTGATCGTCATCATCACCTTCAACGTCGGCCGGTTCCATTTCCAGTTGCAGGCTCATCAGGTTGGTAGCCAGTGGGCGCATCAGCAGGTTGGCGTATTCGGAGTCGCCTTCTTCCACATCCACACCGATCAGCAGCTGGCCACGGCCGTCGTGCTGGATCCAGATTTCCTTACCCTGCCAGACCACGGCGACGCGGGTGCAGGAGGTTTCCAGCTGGGTGCCGTCGGTGTCTTCAAGGATCAGTTGCAGGGTGTCGGTGCTCATAAATAACTCTCAGCCGTACGGCGTTAATTGATCTGGAAAGGATAAACCGAGCCCAGTTTAAGGATTTGCGTCAGTTCATCCAGTGCCGTCCGGCACTCAAGCAGCAATTGCGGGTCAGCCAGGTCGGTTTCGCGCAGGCTGTCGCGGTAGTGCTTGTCGACCCATTGGGTCAGTGTGTCGTACAACGGCGCGGTCATGATAACCCCTGGGTTCACCGCTGCCAGCTCGGTTTCGTTCAACGCCACGCGCAAACGCAGGCACGCCGGCCCACCGCCATTCTGCATGCTTTGCTTGAGGTCGAAGACCTTGACTTCGCGAATCAACCCACCGGACGCCGTCAGGCCTTGCAAGTAGTGCCATACGCGCTCGTTGGCGCGGCATTCTTCGGGCACGATCAGCAACATCGAGCCATCGGCGCGGCTCAGCAGTTGGCTGTTGAACAGGTAGGAACGCACGGCGTCCTCGACACTGACCTGGGCGCGCGGCACGCAGATGGACTGGAAATTGCCGCCCAACCGGCCCAACTTGCCCTGCAACTCGGCAAGCATCTGCTCGGTATTGAGGAACGCATCCTCGTGGTAGAACAGCACTTCGCCGTTGCCCACCGCGATCACATCGTTGTGGAACACGCCGGCATCGATCACGGCCGGGTTCTGCTGGGCGTAGACCACGCCTTCATCTTTCAAACCGTGCAGCCGCGCAACGGCTTGCGACGCTTCCAGGGTTTGACGCGCCGGGTATTTCTGCGGGGCGGGGTAACGGCTGTCGAACGCGCTGCGGCCGTACACGAAAAACTCCACACCGGCCTGGCCATAGTCGCGGCAAAAACGCGTGTGGTTGGCTGCGCCTTCGTCACCGAACTGCGCCACCGCCGGCAGGGCCGCGTGGTGGGCAAAGTGTTTCTGGTCAGCAAACATCGCCCCCAGCACGCGGCTGGTCGTGGGGTGTTCGATGCTGCGGTGGTATTTGCAATTGAGGTTGGCGGCGGTGAAATGCACGCGGCCATCCGCGGTGTCGGCGCTAGGGCTGACGGTGGCGGCATTGGCCACCCACATGCTCGATGCCGAACAACTGGCCACCAGCAGCGGCATGGCGTGCTTGGCCGCCTGCTCGATCACTTGGGCGTCGCTGCCGCTGAAGCCGAGGTTGCGCAAGGCGGCCACGTCCGGGCGCTCCTGAGGCGCGAGCACCCCTTGCACGAAGCCCATGTCCATCAGCGCTTTCATCTTCTGCAAGCCCTGCAACGCGGCTTCCTTGGGGTTGGAAGACTGCTGGCTGTTGCTCTGGGACGCGACGTTGCCGTAGGACAAACCGCCGTAGTTATGGGTCGGCCCCACTAGACCGTCAAAATTGACTTCATAGGATTTCATCGGCGAGGCTCCACGAACATCTGTTTTTATAGGCTTCAAAAGTCTTCAACACACCACAAATCCAGTGTGGGAGGAGGCTTGCCTCCGATAGCTGACTGTCAGTTGATAAATCAGATGACAGACACACCGCCATCGGGGGCAAGCTCCCTCCCACAGTCAGATCAGTGTGATGCCGGGGGTTAGCGTGGCAGGCACCACCAGGCTCGGGGTCTCCAGCGACGCCACCGGGTACGCGCAATAATCCGCCGCATAATAGGCACTGGCGCGATGGTTGCCCGACGCCCCTACCCCACCAAATGGCGCGGTACTGGCGGCGCCGGTCAGCTGTTTGTTCCAGTTGACGATCCCGGCACGGCTTTCCAGCCAGAATTGCTGGTAACGCGCTTCGGAATCGGACAACAAGCCAGCGGCCAGGCCGTACTGGGTGTTGTTGGCTTCGGCAATCGCCGCGGCGAAATCAGCGTAGCGGATCACCTGCAACAGTGGGCCGAACAGCTCTTCATCTTCGCGCTCGGTCACCCCGGTGACGTCGATGATGCCCGGCGTCAACAAGGCGGCCTGCTCCTGGGGCTGGGTCATTTCCAGCAGGGCCACGGCACCATTGGCCAACATCAGTTCCTGGGCTTGCATCAAGGCTTTGGCCGCCGCCAGGGAAATCACCGAACCCATGAACGGCGCGGGTTGCTGGTCGAAGGCACCGACGCTGATCGATGCGCTGACCGCCACCAGGCGCGCCAGCAACGCATCGCCCCAGGCGCCTTCGGGCACCAGCAGGCGACGGGCACAGGTGCAGCGCTGGCCGGCGGAGATAAACGCCGACTGGATAATGGTGTAGACCGCCGCATCCACATCGGCCACTTCGTCCACCACCAAGGGGTTATTGCCGCCCATTTCCAGGGCCAGGATCTTGTCCGGACGCCCGGAGAACTGCTGGTGCAGATGGTTGCCGGTGCGGCTGGAGCCGGTGAAGAACAACCCATCGATGCCTGGGTTGGCCGCCAACGCAATGCCAGTTTCCCGCGCGCCTTGCAGCAGGTTGAGTACGCCCGCCGGCAAACCGGCGTCGATCCAGCATTGCACGGTCAGCTCGGCGACTTTGGGGGTCAGCTCGCTCGGTTTGAACAATACGGTGTTACCCGCCAGCAGAGCTGGGACGATATGCCCGTTGGGCAAGTGACCCGGGAAGTTGTAAGGGCCGAACACCGCGACCACGCCGTGGGGCTTGTGGCGCAATACGGCGGTGGCGTCGCCCAGCGGGCCGCTCTTCTCGCCGGTACGCTCGCGGTAGCTTTGTACCGAGATGGCGATCTTGTTGGCCATGCTGGTGACTTCGGTGGCCGACTCCCACAGCGGCTTGCCGGTTTCTTCGCCGATGCAGCGGGCGATTTCATCGGCGCGGCTTTTCAGGGTATTGGCGAAGGCCTCAAGCACACTGATGCGTTCCTCCAGCGGGCGCCGGGCCCAGCCCGGAAACGCCTGGCGCGCCGCCTGCACGGCGGACTCAACCTGTTCGACGCTGGCGCCATTGCCGGCCCACAGCACTTGCTGGGTCACCGGGTTGCGCGATTCGAACAGCTCACCCTGGCCTGCCAGCCAGCTACCTGCGATATACAGCGAATTCATTACTTCGACTCCCGAGCAGCGGACAACGGTACGGCACGCACTTGATCACCCACTACCAGTTGCAGGCGCTTGGCGGTCAACGGATCCACCACCAGGGTGCCCGCCGCCAGGCGCGCCGGTGCGGCGGTGATGCGGCAGTCTTCGCGCTTGCGGTTATGGATCAGGAACGGCGTGGCGTCGTCACCTGGCGTGCCAATGGCCAACACCAGGGACTGGCTGTCGCGCACCGCACGAATCTTGCTGGTTTCACACTCCACGGCCGGGCCGGCGTCGAAGATGTCGACATAGCCCTGGTAGCTGAAGCCTTCGCTCTTGAGCATGCTCAGGGCCGGCTCGGTGTCCGGGTGGACCTTGCCGATCACGTTGCGCGCGTCTTCGGAAAGGAAGCAGCTGTACAGCGGGAACTTGGGCATCAGCTCGGCGATAAAAGCCTTGTTGCCCACGCCAGTGAGGTAGTCGGCCTGGCTGAATTCCATCTTGAAGAAATGCCGGCCCAGGCTTTCCCAGAACGGCGAACGCCCGGCGTCGTTGGACACCCCGCGCATCTCGGCAATGATCTTGTTGCCAAACAGCTGCGGGAATTCAGCGATAAACAGCAGGCGCGCCTTGGCCAGCATGCGGCCATTGAGGCCAGTGCGGTAATCGGCATGCAGGAACAACGAGCACAGTTCGGAATTGCCGGTGAGGTCGTTGGCCAGGAACAGCGTCGGGATCTCACGGTAGATATTCAGTTCCTGGGAGGCGCTGACGGTCAGGCCTACACGGAAGTTGTACCAGGGCTCACGCAGGCCGACGGCGCCAGCGATGGCGGAAATCCCCACTACGCGGCCTTCGTCGTTTTCCAGCACGAACAGGTAGTCGGCATCGCCGCGCCCGGCTTCGCCACGAAAGGTTTTTTCCGCCCAGCCGACCCGGTGGGTCAGGCGCTCTTCGTTGGCCGGCAAGGTGGTCAGGCCGGTGCCGGTGCTGCGCGCCAGATCAATCAGGGCCGGTAAATCGCTGCTGCGTACGGGACGAACGATCATGCTATCTCCTCAAACGGGCCGCTTTGCAGCCACCCGCGAAACTCTATTTATACCGCTACCAGGCGCACACTCGCGCCGTCGCCGACACCCAGGGCTTCGGCCGCGGCCAAGTCCAGGGTCACCGGTTTGCCGGGGGCGTAATCCAGTTCCAGCATCACCGCGCGGTAGTCCTGCAACTGGCCGTTGCTCACCAGGTACTGGCGGCCGACGCCCTTGACCATTTCACCGATCTTCACCGGCACCACACGGCTCTGGGCGATCGAGCGAATCCCCGAGACCCGTGCGTGCAACGTCGGGCCACCGTCGAAGATGTCGATGTAATGGTCGGTCTCGAAGCCTTCGCGCATCAGGATGTCGAAGGTGATCTGCGCCCGCGGGTGCACCTGGCCCATGGCTTCCTGGGCTTCGTCCGGCAGCAGCGGTACATAGATCGGGTAATGCGGCATCAGCTCGGCGAGGAAGGTTCGGCTTTTCAGCCCGCACAGGCGCTCGGCGGCGGCATAGTTGAGGTCGAAGAAATTGCGCCCGATCGCATCCCAGAACGGCGAGTCACCGTTCTCATCGCTGTAGCCGACAATCTCGGTCACCACCGAGTCGGCAAAGCGCTCGGGGTGGCTGGCAACGAACAACAGGCGGCCACGGGAATTGAGTTCCGACCACGGCGAACCGACCAGCTCGGGCACCACGTAGAAGCTGGTGAGCAGGCTGTTGCCGGTGAGGTCGTGACACTGGGAAAGCACGTGGATCTTGTTGTGAATCTTCAGCTCACGGGAGGCGTGCACGAAGGTTTCGTTGCGAAAGCTGTAGAACGGCTCCGAGTAGCCGGCCGAAGCGACGATGGCCGAGCAGCCCGCCAGCTTGCCGGTCTCGGTGTCTTCCAACACAAAGAAATAGCTCTCTTCACCGTTGAAACTGACCTCGGCCGCGAAGGACGCTTCGCTGGCCGCGATCTTGTCACTCAGGCGTTCGACATCATCCGGCAAGGAAGTGACACCAATCGGGCTGTCCGCAGCCAGACGCTGTACCTCGCCCAGATCAGCCATTTGCGCGGGGCGCATCACCAGCATGGTGTCACTCCTTAACTCGAAAACTCATAGGGAAAAAATACCGGACAGGTCAGGAACACCACCTATCCTCTTGTGGGGCAAATTTCAATGTGGGAGGGGGGCTTGCCCCCGATAGCCGTCTTCCAGTTGTTGCATCAGTGACTGATACACCGCTATCGGGGGCAAGCCCCCTCCCACATTTTTGACCCGGTCCAGCCAGCAAAATGTGTCGCTATCAGGCTTGGGTCAGGGTTTTTACCGCACGTTCGAAGCGATCCAGGCCTTCGTTGATGTCCGCCTCGTCCACCACCAGGCTCGGCGCGAAACGCACCACGTCGGGGCCGGCTTGCAGGATCATCAGGTTTTCTTTCTCGGCCGCGTTGAACACGTCCTTGGCCTTGCCTTTCCAGGCGTCGCTCAACACGCAGCCCAGCAGCAGGCCGAGGCCGCGCACTTCGGTGAAGATGCCGTACTGCTTGCCGATCTGTTCCAGGCGCGCCTTGAACAGGTCGTGCTTGGCGTTGACGCCAGCCAGCACTTCAGGCGTGTTGATCACATCGATCACCGCCCCCGCCACCGCACACGCCAGCGGGTTGCCGCCGTAGGTGGTGCCGTGGGTGCCGACCACCAGGTGCTTGGCCAAGGCTTGCGTGGTGAGCATCGCGGCAATCGGGAAACCGCCGCCCAGGCTCTTGGCACTGGTGAGGATGTCCGGCACCACACCGTAGTGCTGGTAGGCGAACAGGTGGCCGCTGCGGCCCATGCCGGTCTGCACTTCGTCGAACACCAGCAGCGCGTCGTGGGCGTCGCACAGTTCGCGGGCGCCTTGCAGGTAGGCCAGCTCGGCCGGCAGCACGCCGCCCTCGCCTTGCACCGGTTCCAGCACCACGGCGCAGGTCTTGTCCGACACGGCGGCTTTCAGCGCGGCCAGGTCATTGAACGGCACATGGGTGATGCCGGTGATCTTCGGCCCGAAGCCGTCGGAATACTTCGACTGGCCACCAACGTTCACGGTGAACAGGGTACGGCCGTGGAAGCTGTTCAGCGCGGCGATGATCTCGTACTTCTCGCTGCCGAAACGGTCGAACGCGACACGACGGGCCAGCTTGAACGCGGCCTCGTTGGCTTCGGCGCCGGAGTTGCAGAAGAACACGCGCTCGGCAAAGGTGGCGTCGATCAGCTTGTGCGCCAGGCGCAGGGCCGGCTCATTGGTGAACACGTTGGAGACGTGCCACAGCTTGTTGGCCTGTTCGGTCAAGGCACCGACCAGCGCCGGGTGGGCGTGGCCCAATACGTTGACCGCGATGCCGCCGGCAAAGTCGATCAGCTCGCGACCCGCCTGGTCCCACACGCGGGAACCTTTGCCACGCACGGGGATGAAGGCAGCAGGTGCATAGTTGGGCACCATCACCTGGTCGAAATCGGCACGTTGCACCGGGGCTTGCTCAACGGACATCGGAGTCTCCTGAAGAGGAACGCCTGCCTGGAACTGGCGGGCGATGCAGGGATTGTAAGGACAGTTTTCAGTGCGGCCTTGTCGCCAAGCGACAACTTCTTATAGCGCCAACCCGCGATTTTCGCGGGTTTACGCCAATGCGACAAATAGCATCGCAATGGCGCAGTTTAAACGCTGGCGCGTCACAACGGCAGATGGTCAAGCCGGATAGCTGCAACGTAACGGGCGGCCGGTTATCTATCTACCCCCGATGGGCCCACCGAAATTGGTCTGCTCTCACGCCTGTTCATCACACCAAGGCGTCCCCCCATGACCCAACCGACCTCATCCCTTCAACTCCCGGACCTGGCGGTTTATCGCGACCCGCACATGGACATCCTCACGCAGGCCGTTCCCGACTGGCTGCCCAACCTCTCCCCAGCCAGACGCAACGCACTGAGCAACGTCCAGCCGGACCTCCCCGCGTGGTACAAAACCGCCCCCCCTGAAGCCCATGACACCCTCAAAACCCTGGTGAGCGCTGCCTGGAAGGCGAAGACCGCGGTCGATCAGGCCATGGGCAACCTGAAGTCGCCGCAAGACTTCGCCGCCCCATTGCTCCAAGCGCGCCTCAAGCAACGCTTTGGCGTTGAGCCAGATGTCAGCGCCACCTACTTGCGCCTGTACATTCCCCAAACCATCCCCTGGTTCCCCGTTCGCTCGGGGGCGGCAAGAACCTGGACCGTTTCACTGGTAGACGCCGCCCTGCACAACTTTGAAGCGGGCGAAGTATTCGAAGCGTCATCCGGTTTCATCACCCAGCCCACCCGTACCGGTCAATTCGACAGCCTGCCTTCTCTCGACGCGCACATCGCGGTCGATCAGTTCACTGCCCTGTGCCGGGAACTGGACATCGGCGCCCAGTACCAGCGCTACCTTGAACAATTCTTTGATTTCAAAAACCCGGTGGCCGCAACCCGCCTGCGATTGAAGCTCAAGCAAAGCCAGGTGGCGGACTTGAGCGTCGCGTTGCAGATGGCCCGGATGAAAGGCGATCTGCCTGACGATCAGTCCTTCATACGCTTGCAACGCCTGCTCAACACCGACGACAGCCACAGCACCTGCTACCCGCTGCTGTGCTACAGCCTGAGCATCATGTCGACCACGCTGACCGGCATCGTGCTGTTTGCCGAAAACATTGGCAGTCGTCACCCGGTAGGTGTGATTGCCTATATCCCGGACGACCCCTACGCACCGCTCAAACAGTACCCCACACTCGCCGACTTCATGAGCGCATTGGGCAACCACCTGCGCAACGCCGAGTACCAACAGTTCTTCAGCCGCTTCGTCAATCACGAAGAGCGCGGCCCCTTCTTCGCCGACCTCAACCGCCGGCTCTCCAAGGTCACCTGGCACCCGCACACCCACGGCGACCCGCTGCCGTCCTGGCGTGAGACCCCCATCGACCATCCACACCTGGCGTTCCGCGCCAGCGGCATCAGCGGGGACCTGTTCAGCCACCTGTTCCAGGCAACGCTCAGCAAGGTGTTCAACGATGCCCGCGCCATGGCCGTGTCCACGGCAAGCGTCGATCAGAAAGTACGCTGGGAGCGCTGGGCCATCGTGCAAAAAGTCGCGTCGGCGATCCTGCAAATCGCAGCGTTCATCGTCGCCCCATTCGTCCCTCCCGTGGGCCTGCTGATGCTCGGCTACAGCGCCTATCAAATGCTCGACGACGCCTTTGAATGGATCATCGACTGGGCGGTGGGCGACGTGACCGAGGCATTCGGGCACTTGTTATCGTTCGTGGAGCAAGGCGTGGAACTGGGCTTGTTCATCGCCGGCGCGCCCATGGCCGCCGGCGCCCTACGCGCCTTGCTGCCCTCCGAAGCGGTGAAGTTTTTCAACCGCCTCAAGCCCGTCATGCTGCCCAATGGCAAGGCACGGCTCTGGAAACCGGACCTCGCGCCCTACGCCCACGATATCCAACTGCCCAGCCACGCTTACCCCGGCCCAGAAGGGCTGCATCCCCATAACGGTAAAGATATCCTGCTGCTGTCGGACAAACCCTTCGTGGTACTGACGGATCCGAAGACCCAACAGCCCTACCTGAAACATCCCACCCGAACCAACGCCTACCGCCCGCCCCTGCTGACCAACGGCAAAGGCGCCTGGCTGAGCGAGCTGGATACCCCCTTGAGTTGGGACAGCGCCACGCTCATGAAACGCCAGGGGCCGAAAACGGCCGGGCTCAACGATGAACAACTGGCCATGGCTCGCCATATCAGCGCCATCGACGACGGCGCCTTGCGCAAGATGTACGTCAACCAGCACCGACCGCCCCCGCTGCTGACCGATACCCTTGAACGCTTCCAGATCGACCGGGCGCTGCAGGACTTCATCGACCAAATGAACAGCGATGACCCAGCGATTTACAAACGGGCCGATGCGCAAACCCAACTGCACCTGCTTGCCAACCTGGGCCTTTGGCCAAAAGCCAAGACGTTGCGCTTCCTCGATACCCAGGGCAAAACGCTCTGGGAACTGCCCGGTGAAAAAAACGCCAGCGTGGTGCAAGTACATGAAGCCCAATTGAAAAACGGCGACCTGCTGAAAACCTTGCTGGAAGCGCTGGACGAACCGCAACGCAAAACCTTGCTGGGGGAAGCGTTCGGTGATCCGGTCACCTCCATGTCCAATCGGGCGCTCAAACTCAGGAAAAAACTGGGCGCACTGGCCCAATCGCATCGCCGCGAGCTGTTCGAGACCCGCTACCTGCTGCTCGATAAACCGGGCGACCCTCGCCAGCAAACATTGATCGACAACACGCCAGGCCTGCCACTCAGCGCAGCCGACGCCCTGCTGGAGAGCGCCAGCAGCACAGAACTCAAAGACGTCGACCAAGGTACCGTCCCGGCGCGCTTGACCCAGCTGGCTCAAGCGCTGCGCGACGAGGCACAGGTCAACCATGCCTATGAGGGCCTGTATCTGGATTCGACGGACGACCTGGGCACCCATCGACTGGCCTTGCACTCCCTGGAGCGACTGCCTGGCTGGTCAAAAAAAATACGCCTCGAGATACACGACCAAACCGGCATCCTCATGGATGCCATCGGCCCACCGAAGGCACGGATCAAGCGCACCCTGGTACGTTCCCCCGAAGGGCGATACACCCCCCAAGACAGCCGCGGCCCACTGTCTGGCGAAACAGACCTGTACAACGCACTCCTCCAGGCCCTCCCGGATGCCAGGCGCGACGCCCTGGGCCTGCACATCGGCCAAGGCCCGGCACTCAAGCAGGCATTGCGCAAGCATGCCTTGGAACGCCAACCCTTGCGCAGGCTGCTCGGCGCCCAGCCGGCCCACCCGCCCGCCGATAGCCGCACCCACCTGCGCTTGCTGGGCATGGATGCCTACCCACCAGCGCCTGCGGGTCCGGCCGCACAACCCGACCTGCGGGGCATGGCACGGGAACTGTTTCCCGCCCACACCGACGAACAAATCGCCGATCTGATCGAGGACCTCAACAGACGTCCGGGCGGGGCCATGCCGATCTTGACCGCGCTACGCCTGGAATACCTGCAACTCGATCTCGACCTGGCCGCCTGGGTAGCCGACACCCCCAGGTACTCCGCAGACGCTGAGGTGAATATCAGCCACCAGGCACACAACGATGCGCGGCAAAATCGCCGCCTTTTCCGACAGGCGCTGCTACGTGGCTGGCGCCGGGAAACCGAGGTTGACGCATACTTCGCCCCTCCTGCCCGTAACGGCCAGATGCTCAAACTTCCCTACCCCCTTTCCGGGGAGCTGCCGGCCTTGCGGGCAAACTTCGAACACATCTCCTACCTGGAACTCAAGGGCGATCAAACGGCCCTGAACGTCGATAGGTTTTTGCGCAGTTTCCCCAGGCTGCGTTACCTCAGCATCAGCAACGCTCAGTTGGGCGATCTACCGTTGGCCATCAACACCTCGCCCACCCTCAATACCTTGATTCTCAGCGAATGCAACATCACCCTGACGCCCGCGAGCCTGGCCAGGCTGACCGCCATGAACGCGCTTCGGACCCTGGACTTGTTCAATAATCCGCTGGAGCGGGTTCCCAGTGTCGAGAACATGGTTGACCTGCAGTTTCTGGACTTGTCCAGCACGGGCATATCCGCGATGCCTGCCGGCTTGCTCAGCCGACCGGCGCTAGAACTGGCGGTGCTCTCCAGCAACCAAATCACTCAAGTGCCGCCCGCGCTGTTTGAGCTGCCGGCCGATACCACCAAAACGTTCGACCTCTCCGACAACCCGCTGTCACGAGCGACCCTGGAGCAGGCCAAGACCTACTACCAACGCACGGGCATCTATTGGGGGATCGACGCTTCAGACGTGGATATCCGCCAAGTCAAATCGCTGTTCCCTGACTTCAGCGTGGATGAAGTCAACCGCTTTATCTTTGGCCTGCCCGGGAATCTGGAAATGGGCCAGATCGAATTGGCACGATTGGAAACTGAATACGCGGGCCTGTCCGACGGGCTCGACACATGGGTCAGGCAAACCACGCTGCCCGAGGAGCAAACCCGGCGACAAGCGTTCAAACAGACACTCCAAGCCTGCTGGCGTCGGGAGGGCGAATTGGATGAGCAGAGCCTGCAGGTCATCCCCACTTACGCCCTGGAAAACTCGCAACCCTTCGAGGGAGAATTCCCCCCTCTCAACAGCACGTTCAACCATGTATCGTCGTTGCGCCTGCAAGGGTCGGGGGCGCCGTTTCCGTTGCAGTCGCCACTGTTTTTCAAAGGGTTTCCTTCGCTCAACCATCTGGCTATCGAGCACTACGGGCTCAGTGATATCCCCGATGCGGTGTTCGATCTCCCCCAACTCTCGTCATTGCGCCTGCCCCACTGCCGCCTCACGCTGTCAGCCGAGAGCGCCGCATCACTCGCCACACTGGCCAACCTGGAGGAGCTGGACCTCAGTCACAACCCACTGGCTCGGTTCCCGGACTTTGCCCTGTCTCCCAGGCTTACCCGCCTCAACCTTCAAAAGACGGACCTGCCGCAAATCCCCTCAGGCCTGCTGACCTCCGTCGAACGCAAGCGCATCGACTTGAGCGACAACCTGATCACCCAGGTTCCCGAGGTAGCGTTCACCTTACCCGCAAACGTAACGGCGGCATTCGACCTCTCGCGCAACCCGCTGTCCAGGTCGACGCTGATGCAGATCAAACGCTATTGCCAGCGCACCGGCGAACATTTCCAGGCCGACGCGCCCACGCCAATGCGCGACAGGATCAAAGTGCTGTACCCCACCTTTGCCGAAGGTGAAGCCAATCGCTTTTTCTTTGAGCTGCCAGGCGGCCTGGACGAAGCCGCGCCAGCGCTTGAACGTCTTGAGGCCGAATATGAAAAACTGCGCGCCGATCTCCAGCAATGGGCGCTGGACACTCCCCAGCGACACCCGATTCTGGATGTGCCCCTGGATGAGCAAACACGAGCACAGGATCAACTCAATCGCATGGCCTTCAAGACATTACTTGAAGACGCCTGGCGCCGCGAAACCGAACTGGATGACAACAACGGCAGCCTTGAGGTCACCCACAGGCTGGGGTTCGACGCCCCGATCCTGGGCGAGCTGCCAGAACTGAGCGCACGCTTTGACCACATATCGTCCTTCGAGCTCGATGGAGAGGGCACGACGACCCGGGTCGATGGCCTCCTCAAGTGCTTTCCCAAACTCAAAAGCCTGACCCTCTGCAAGCTCAGCCTGGGCACGATTCCACCCACGGTGTTTACACTGACCGGGTTGAATACCCTGAGCCTGACCGAGTGCGCTATCGGATTAACCCCCATCAGCGTCGACGCGCTGTCAGGGGTCACGAACCTGGTGTATCTGGACTTGAGCGAGAACATCCTGGGCATCCCCCCCGATGTCAGTCACCTGACCCAACTGGAGTCGCTGTACTTGCAAGACACCGAGATCAGCGAACTACCACGAGGACTGTCCGCCTTGCCCGAGCTGCGCACCCTGGACTTGAGCGACAACCTGATCGAAGTGCTGCCCGCCGACTTTCTGGAACTGGCCTCGCCACTCGACCATACATCCGATTTGAGCGGCAACCCCTGGTCGGCGCAAAGCCTCAGCTACCTCAGGCAGTATTACCTGCAAACCGGCAACGACTTGGCAGTTGCACAGGCCCGCCTGGACACGCAGGGCAACCCGCTGGTCAGGCCCGCTTCGCCGGATAGCATGGAGGAATGAGGCGCGCCTGATCAGCCGCGCTCGGACGGTACCGACGACAACTCGAAAGGGCTGCTGCTGCGCCGTTGGTTGCGGTCTTCGCGAGGGGTGGCGCCGAAGAAGTTGCGGTAGGCGCTGGAGAAATGCGGCCCCGAGGAGAAGCCGCAGGACAGGCCGATCTGGATGATCGACTTGCTGGTTTGCATCAACATCTGGCGGGCCTTGTTCAGGCGCAGTTCCAGGTAGTACTGGCTGGGGACGCGGTTGAGGTATTGCTTGAAGATCCGCTCCAGTTGTCGTCGCGACACGCACACATGCTGGGCGATTTCATCAGTGGTCAACGGCTCTTCGATATTGGCTTCCATCAGCAACACCGCCTGGGTCAGCTTCGGATGGCTGGAACCCAGGCGGTTTTGCAACGGGATACGCTGGCGCTCGCCACCTTCGCGAATGCGCTCCACCACCAGTTCTTCGGAGACCGCACCGGCCAGCTCGGCGCCGTGGTCGCGGGCCAGTACCGCCAGCAGCAGGTCAAGCACCGACATGCCACCGCAGGCGGTCAGGCGATCACGGTCCCAGTCGAACAGATGGCTGGTGGCGATGACCTTGGGGAAGCGCTCGGCGAAATCGTCCTGCCAGCGCCAGTGCACGGCGGCACGGTAGCCGTCGAGCAGGCCCAGTTGCGCCAACGGGTAAACGCCGGCCGACAAGCCACCGATCACGCAACCGGCGCGAACGAGCTGCTTGAGCGCGGTGCTCAGTTGCGAAGCGATCACGGTCGGCGGTTCGTCCGCCAGCAGGAACAGCTTCTGGAAGCCTTCGAGCTTGCCGGCCCACGGCTCGCCTGGCAATTGCCAGGCGCCCTGGGTTGGCGGCTCGGCCAGCAGAAACGAGAGTTCGTAGACCACCTCCGGATGCACCCGTTGAGCAACGCGCAAAGCCTCCTCAGCCAGCGCAAGCGTGAGTGCTTTTGTGCTGGGCCAAATCAGGAAACCAATTTTGTGGGCGGTCATGGAGTGCTATCCGAAGCCTGTAACAGTAATAAAGACAAAGGCCAATGCTAGCCCGTAAACCAACACAAAGCTCAAAAACGATAAAGACCCACTATGGAGATCTAATGTGGGAGGGGGCTTGCCCCCGATGGCGGTGTATCAGATAAACATGCACTAGCTGATACACCGCTATCGGGGGCAAGTCGAATCGTCGCACCGCCCCTCCCACATAAAAGCAACTTCAGCGGTAAGGGACTATTTCAAGCTGCCGGACAAGAACTGCTGCAACCGCTCGGACTGCGGGTTGACCAGTACTTCCCGCGGGTTGCCGCGCTCTTCCACGATGCCTTTGTGCAAGAACACCAATTGGTTCGACACTTCACGGGCAAAGCCCATTTCGTGGGTGACCACCACCATGGTGCGGCCTTCCTGGGCCAGGTCCTGCATCACCTTGAGCACTTCGCCCACCAGTTCCGGGTCCAGCGCCGAGGTAGGTTCGTCGAACAGCATCACCTCCGGCTCCATCGCCAGGGCACGGGCAATCGCCACGCGCTGCTGCTCACCGCCAGACATATGGCCAGGGAACGCATCCTTACGATGGCCCACGCCCACCTTGGCCAGGTAATGCTCGGCCTTTTCGCGGGCGTCTTTTTTCGACATGCCCAGCACATGCACCGGGGCTTCCATCACATTTTCAAGCGCTGTCATGTGCGACCACAGGTTGAAATGCTGGAACACCATCGACAGGCGCGAACGCATGCGTTGCAGTTGCTTGGGGTCGGCGGCCTTCATGGCGCCGTCCTTGTTGGCCACCAGTTTCAGCTCTTCGTTATTGAGCAGGATCTTGCCGGCGTGGGGTTGCTCCAGCAGGTTGATGCAGCGCAAAAAGGTACTTTTGCCCGAACCACTGGAACCGATGATGCTGATCACATCACCGGCCGCGGCGGCCAGGGACACGCCTTTGAGCACTTCATGACTGCCATAGCGTTTATGCAGGTCTTGGACTTCAAGTTTGTACATGCGGTCGGTTCTCACAAAAACAGGTGGTCAGTCGTTGAGCAAGCGCCCGTGACGCAGCGCTTCGCGCCCCGCCACCTTGGCCAGCCAGAAACCCGCTTGGGCATAACGTAGCCGTTCAACGGCAAACAACACCCCCGAGGTGCCCGCGCAGATCGTGCTCACGCGGTCTTCCAGGGGATCAATCACTTCAAAAATCGGCTCGCCCTTCTCGATCCAGTCCCCGGCTTTACGCAGGTAACTGATCACCCCGGCGTGGGGCGCGAACAGCAATTCGGTGCCTTCGAAGGGCACGCCTTCGCACGGTTCGTGTTGCGGCGCCGGCCATTCGCCCTGGATCAGGCCTTGTTCGGCGAGAAACGCGAGGATGCCTTCGGCGTGGAAGATCGCTTCGTCACGCCCCGTGTCCGCCTGGCCGCCCAACTCCAGGGTGGTCGCCAGGCAGGCCAGCGGGATCTGCGCGTCGGGGAAGGCGCGAGACAAGCGCAACCACGGCAACGAGCAGGCTTCATCAAACGAGCTGCCACCGGAATCTTCCGCGAGCAAACCGACTTTCACATTCAAGTGCGCCGACAACGAACGCCACTGCGGCCAGTGCTGGGGCAGCGCGTACATGTGCAGCGCGGCTTCGGCGTCGCAGTGCAGGTCGAGGACGATGTCGGCGGTGCAGGCGTGGCCGAGCAGGATGCGCTGCATGCCTTGCAACTGGCTGCTCGGCTCAGGCAAGGCGTTGAGCGCATCGGTCATCGCCTGGCGAATCATGCGCACATTGGCGTGAGGATCATCCCCCAGCCTACCTGTGAGCAACTCCGCCACCGGCTCGCTCAACTCAACGAAATCGCGGTTGAAATTCTTGCCGCTGCCCACCTCGAAACGGCCCTGGTGGCTGCCTTGCAACAGTTGGCCCAAGCCCATCGGGTTGGCCACCGGCACCAGCTCGATCACGCCGTTCAGGGCGCCTTGCCGTTCCAGTTCGGTGAGGCGTTTTTTCAGCTCCCAGGCCGCACGCATGCCGGGCAACTCATCGGCGTGCAGGCTGGCCTGGATATAGGCCTTGCGCTCGCCGCTGCCGAAACGGAATACGCTCAGTTGGCGCTCGCAGCCCAGGTGACCCCAGGGCAACAGGTGATCGATGCGTTCCATATCAGTGCTTCCGTGGAGCCAGGTAGCTCAGCCAGCGGCGCTCGGCCAACTTGAACAGGCGCACCAGGATAAAGGTCAGGCACAGGTAGAACGCGCCAGCGGTGATATAGGCTTCGAACGGCAGGTAGTACTGCGCGTTCACCGTGCGTGCGGCACCGGTGATGTCGATCAGGGTGACGATGGATGCCAGGCTGGTGGTCTGCAGCATCATGATCACTTCGTTGCTGTACTGCGGCAGTGCGCGGCGCAGGGCCGATGGCAACAGGATGCGGCGGTACAGCTTGTAGCGCGACATGCCCATGGCCTTGGCCGCTTCAATCTCGCCATTCGGGGTGGCCTTGAGGCTACCGGCAATGATTTCGGCCGTGTAGGCACTGGTGTTGATTGCAAAGGCCAGGCACGCGCAGAAGGTGGCGCTGGACAGCAGCGGCCACAGGAAGCTCTCGCGTACGGCTTCGAATTGGGCCAGCCCGTAGTAGATCAAGAACAGCTGCACCAGCATCGGCGTGCCGCGGATCACGTAGGTATAGAGCCAGGCAATGCCATTGACAATCGGCTGCTTGGACACACGCATCAAGCCCAGGGGCAAGGCGGCGAGCAGGCCGAAGAACAGCGACAAAGCCAGCAACTTCAGGGTGGTCACCA
This sequence comes from Pseudomonas sp. FG86, assembly GCF_057808775.1. Classification (NCBI taxonomy): domain Bacteria; kingdom Pseudomonadati; phylum Pseudomonadota; class Gammaproteobacteria; order Pseudomonadales; family Pseudomonadaceae; genus Pseudomonas; species Pseudomonas sp. FG86. The sequence goes on from NZ_JBMDIS010000048.1 coordinate 24,689, forward strand.
GGCCGCCGAGGTACAGCGGCATGGCCTCCCAGATGACGTTGTAGTCGAAGATCATAGATCAGCCGCCCTTACGCCTACCGAGTAGCGCTTCTCAAGATGACGCAAGGCCAGCAACGACACGCTGGTGATCACCAGGTACATCGCCGCCACTGCGAGGAAGAAGGTAAAAGGCTCGCGGGTGGCATCTGCCGCCTGCTTGGCCTTGAACATCATGTCTTGCAGGCCCACCACCGAAATCAGCGCGGTGGCCTTGGTGAGTACCAGCCAGTTGTTGGTAAACCCGGGGATGGCCAGCCGGATCATCTGCGGCACCATCACCCGGAAAAACACCTGGAAGCTGCTCATGCCATACGCAAGGCCGGCTTCGGCCTGGCCCTTGGGGATGGCCATGAAGGCGCCACGGAAGGTTTCCGAGAGGTAGGCGCCAAAGATGAAACCCAGGGTGCCGATACCGGCGGCCAAGGGGTTCAAGTCGATATAGTCGTCATAGCCGAGCAACGGCGCGACGCGGTTAAGCAAGTCCTGGCCGCCGTAGAAAATCAGCAGGATCAGCACCAGGTCGGGGATCCCGCGGATCACCGTGGAGTACAAGTCACCCAGCCAGGCCAACCAGCGCACCGGCGACAGGCGTAACGCGACCCCGATCAGACCCAGAACAATGGCCAAGGCCATGGACGACAAGGCGAGCTGAAGCGTCAACCATGCGCCATCGAGGATGACGGCCCCGTAGCCTTTCAACATGATTCAGGTCCTCGAAAAGGGGGATGAAAAAATGGCGCAAACCGCAGGAATTCTGTTGCTTGCGCCATTTCGGACAGACAGCTGCGATGAATTACTTGGCGTCAGCGCCGTAAATATCGAAGTCGAAGTACTTGTCCTGGATTTGCTTGTACTTGCCATTGGCGCGGATCGCGGCAATAGCGGCGTTGATGCGCTCCAGGTTTTCCTTGTCACCCTTGCGTACGGCAATACCTACGCCGTCGCCGAAGTATTTGACGTCGGTGAAGGCTGGGCCCACGAACGCGTAGCCTTTGCCGGCGTCAGTCTTCAGGAAGCCGTCCTGCAGCAGGGTTGCGTCGGCCACGGTACCGTCGAGGCGACCGGCAGCCACGTCCAGGTAGATTTCGTTCTGGGTGCCGTAAGGAACGATGGTGGCGCCTTTAGGCTCCAGGACTTCCTTGGCGAAACGGTCATGGATCGAACCGCGCTGTACACCGATCTTCTTGCCTTTGAGTTCAACCAGGCTGTCGCTGACCGCAGTGCCTTCCTTCAACACCAGGCGCGCTGGGGTCAGGTAGTAGCGGTTGGTGAAGTCCACGGACTTCTTGCGGTCTTCGGTGATGGACATGGACGACAGGATCGCGTCGATCTTGCGCACTTTGAGCGCCGGGATCAGGCCGTCGAACTCCTGCTCGACCCAGGTGCACTTGACCTTCATCTCTTCGCACAGGGCGTTGCCGATGTCGTAGTCAAAACCGACGATGCTGCCATCCGGCGCCTTCGAGGCAAACGGAGGGTAAGCCGCTTCGATACCAATTTTCAGAGGCTTGCCTTCAGCGAAAGCCTGCATGGACAGCACGGACAGCGCCAGGGCGCCCAACAGCACGAGTTTCTTCATCTTGGGACTCCATCGGTATAGGGCAAAACAGCAGTATGAGCCATGGCCCACGATGCGACTGAGTGAAACCGAATAGCGGTGCTGCGTCCTACGCGGGCTACACCTGCGACGACGAGCGAGTGATCGGCATTCTAACGACAGGCCGGAAGCCGATATTTCCTCAATGCGACAACAATTTACAGAAGCACCGAGAAAGCGGTTCCAGCACATTGACAGCCTCTGAATTTTATGCAGAGGCAAAAGACATTAAACCTATTGATACTGCAAATTGCGGGCCTATTATTCGCAAACCCTTCTGGCACGGCAAGTCTGGCGTTTAATCTTATTTCTGGGGGTGTCTAAAACGCGGTTTTTCAGGGCATGAGCGTAGCCCTTTGCCTCATGTTCGAGCATAGGGTTACACATTTAGAGGTGACAGTAACATTCAGAAACGTCCTACCAGGGAAACCGATATTTATTTGACTGGTGGAGATCCAAATGTGGGAGGGGGCTTGCTCCCGATAGCGGTAGTCAGTCACTTATTTGTGAGCTGACCCGGCGCTATCGGGGGCAAGCCCCCTCCCACATGGGATCCTCAGTGGTTTTGAGAGACCACAAAAAAAGCCCCACTCGGCATGCACCGAATGGGGCTCTTTCCCACCTACCCCGCGTTACGCGGCGTTCATGGTCTTGTGCGTCTCGATCAAATGCGCCACCACACTCGGATCAGCCAAGGTGGAAATATCCCCCAGCCCGTCGTACTCGGCCGTGGCGATCTTGCGCAGGATACGCCGCATGATCTTGCCCGAGCGCGTCTTCGGCAAGCCCGGTGCCCACTGGATCACATCCGGCGAAGCGATCGGGCCGATTTCCTTGCGGACCCAGTTCTTCAGCTCCAGACGCAGCGCTTCGTTCGGCTCTTCGCCGTTTTTCAGCGTGACGTAGACATAGATGCCCTGGCCCTTGATGTCGTGCGGCACACCCACCACCGCCGCTTCCGCGACTTTCGGGTGGGCAACCATGGCACTTTCGATCTCGGCGGTGCCCATGCGGTGGCCAGACACGTTCAACACGTCATCCACACGGCCGGTGATCCACCAGTAACCATCTTCATCGCGACGGGCACCGTCACCCGTGAAGTACATGCCACGGAAGGTCTTGAAGTACGTGTCGACGAAACGGTCATGGTCGCCGTACAGGGTACGGGCCTGGCCTGGCCACGAGTCGAGAATCACCAGGTTGCCTTCGGCAGGACCTTCGATGATGTTGCCCAGGTTGTCCACCAAGGCCGGTACCACGCCGAAGAACGGCCGTGCCGCCGAACCCGGCTTGAGCGCATGGGCGCCTGGCAGCGGGCTCATCAGGGTGGCGCCGGTTTCGGTCTGCCACCAGGTATCGACGATCGGGCAACGGGATTGACCCACGTTCTTGTAGTACCAGTCCCACGCTTCCGGGTTAATCGGCTCACCCACCGAACCGAGCAGGCGCAGGCTGCTGCCATCGGCGCCTTCGCAGGCGGCGGTGCCGGAGGCCATCATTGCGCGGATCGCGGTCGGTGCGGTGTAGAGGATATTGACCTTGTGCTTGTCGACGATCTTCGCCACCCGGGTGATATCCGGGTAGTTCGGCACGCCTTCGAACAGCAGCGTGGTCGCGCCATTGGCCAACGGGCCGTAGACGATATAGGTGTGGCCAGTGACCCAGCCGACGTCGGCGGTGCACCAGAAGATTTCGCCCGGACGGTAATCGAACACGCGCTCGTGGGTCAGGGCCGCGTACAACAGGTAGCCGCCAGTGGTGTGCTGCACGCCTTTAGGCTTGCCAGTGGAGCCGGAGGTATAAAGGATGAACAGCGCTTCTTCGGCCCCCATCTCTTTTGGCGCGCACACGGTGCCCGCAACTTTCATCAGGTCTTCGTACCAGATGTCGCGATGCTGGTTCCACTTGATGCTGCCATTGGTGCGCTTGCACACAATGACTTTCTGGATGCTGCTGGTTTCCGGGTTGGTCAGCGCGTCGTCGACGTTGGCCTTCAGCGGAATTTTCTTACCGGCGCGGATGCCTTCGTCAGCAGTGATCACCACCTTCGACTTACAGTCGATGATGCGACCGGCCAGGGCCTCCGGCGAGAAGCCACCAAACACCACCGAGTGGATCGCCCCGATGCGGGCACAGGCCAGCATGGCGACCACCGCTTCAGGGATCATTGGCATATAGATAGTCACCACGTCGCCGCGGTGCACATCCTGGCCACGCAGGGCGTTGGCGAACTTGCAGACTTCTTCATGCAGCTCGCGATAGGTGATGGTGCGGCTCTCGGCAGGGTCATCGCCCTCCCAGATGATCGCTGCCTGGTCGCCACGCTCGGCGAGGTGACGGTCCAGGCAGTTGTAGGAAACGTTCAGGGTGCCATCAGCGAACCACTTGATGTCGACATGGTGATCGTCAAAAGAGGTCTGCTTCACCGCGGTGAAAGGCTTGACCCAGTCAAGGCGCTTGGCTTGCTCACGCCAGAAACCATCGGGGTTGACCACCGACTGCTGGTACATGGCCTTGTAGGTCGCCTCGTCGGTCAGCGTGTTGGCGACTGTTTCGGGGCGAACGGGGTACAGGGAAGCCGCACTCATCTTTCTTACCTCGGTGACATAGTTGTTGTTGTATGGCCCAGTTGTAGCCGGGGTGGGCCTATAGAACCATTCGACGATGGTAGTAACAAGACCCTACAAATTGCCCTGCTATCCCTCTACGGGCCTCTGGCCCGCGGCCTGCGTGGCTTGGCCGCCTGATGAAAAAACCTTTACCACGGGATTGTTACAAAAACCGCCAATAGTGTTTATCAAAAGCACGGGTATATGAATATAACCTGCGGGCCTAAAATCAACTCCGCCAACAAGGCACTGTGATTAACAACGTAACAGCCCCCACGAAGGCACGTTAATCCGAACTTACCAACCCTAAGTTACACACGTGGCCTCACAAAGGCCCCGTGACCCCTTTCGCCCTGAAGAAGGTAAATAGAGAAATGAAAGCTTTATTAGTTATGGCCCTCAGCAGCTTGTGCGCCACCGCGGCCCTGGCCGATGAGGCCCCGACTGAGCTGGCCGGCCAGAAAGCCCCGATTGTCGAGGACTACACCTACAGCACCAAGCTGGACGTGGCCAAAGTATTGTCCATGAGCACTATTCCAGAAGTTTGCGAAGTGGTACCGGTAAAAATGGAATATGAAGATTCCCAAGGTCAGCGCCACATTCTTAATTACAAGGTTATGGGCAATGGTTGCTCTAACGGATAAACACTTCGTTAGTTCAATTTGAACTTGATCTTGTTTGCCGCAAGAAATCGTTCTTGCGGCCAAGAACCGGCCTTTGACCCCCCGCAGCCCAAATGTGGGAGGGGGCTTGCCCCCGATAGCGTCAGCCGACGCACCTCTATTACGCTATTACCCCCTACGCCCCGCCCCCTGCATCCGCCCCGCAAAAAGCCACTCATCGCCCCTCAAAAAAAACCAACCCCAGCAAAGCCTTGCAAACACACGCTTTGGCCGAAAACCACGCCATTGCGGCCCTCCTCCGAGACCATCCGCCGCAACACAAAGTCGAATTTTTCCCTATAATGCGCGGGTAAATCGGGCCTGCAATATCCCTTTACACTGGGATGAAGAGCCAGACCTGAGCCTGCGCTGGAGCATGCACCTGTCGCTCCGCCTCTCAAGCCTCACGCAGAGCACCCGTGACCCTATTCCGTTTAATGCCTGCGCCAGCGGTTGCAACAAACGATTCCTTAAGATCCACCGCGGCCCGAGGGCCGTGTGAACACCCAACCATCCGGTTTCACACGGGCACCTTTGAGCCCTCACGCAGGAGACGACACGTCATGCTGAGCTGGGACGAATTCGACAAAGAAGAAGACGGCGAAGTAGCCACCAAAGGCGCCAACGCCGGCCACGCCACCGAAGCCAACATGGACCGCCTCGACGGTGCCGGCGCCGCTGCCGCCATCGAAGCCCGCGCCGTCACCGCCAGTGACTCCGCCGCCATCGTGCGCGCCAAGGCGGCCCTGGACAAACTCGACATCGCCGAAGGCCTCGCCGAACTCGAAGGCGCCTCCGCCCGCGTCGCCGTTGACGAAAAACGCATGATCAACTGCCGCGCCGACCTCAACCAACTCGTGCCCTTCAAGTACGACTGGGCCTGGCAGAAGTACCTCGACGGCTGCGCCAACCACTGGATGCCGCAAGAGGTCAACATGACCGCCGACATCGCCCTGTGGAAAAACCCCGAAGGCCTGACCGACGACGAGCGCCGCATCGTCATGCGCAACCTCGGCTTCTTCTCCACTGCCGACTCCCTGGTTGCCAACAACCTGGTCCTGGCCGTGTACCGCCTGATCACCAACCCGGAGTGCCGCCAGTACATCCTGCGCCAGGCCTTCGAAGAAGCGATCCACACCCACGCTTACCAGTACTGCATCGAATCGTTGGCCATGGATGAAGGCGAGATCTTCAACATGTACCACGAGATCCCATCGGTGGCGAAAAAAGCCGCCTGGGGCCTGAAGTACACCCGTTCGATCTCCGATCCGAAGTTCGAAACCGGCACCGTCGACACCGACAAGGAACTGCTGCGCAACCTGGTCGCCTACTACTGCGTGCTGGAAGGCATCTTCTTCTACTGCGGCTTCACCCAGATCCTGTCCATGGGCCGCCGCAACAAGATGACCGGCGTCGCCGAGCAGTTCCAATACATCCTGCGCGACGAGTCGATGCACCTGAACTTCGGTATCGACGTGATCAACCAGATCAAAATCGAAAACCCACACCTGTGGGATGCCGAAATGAAGGAAGAAGCGACCCAGATGATCCTGCAAGGGACGCAGCTGGAGATCGAATATGCGCGCGATACCATGCCGCGCGGTGTGCTGGGTATGAACGCGGCGATGATGGAGGATTACCTCAAGTTCATCGCTAACCGTCGCCTGTCGCAGATTGGCTTGAAGGAAGAGTATCCAGGCACGACTAACCCGTTCCCGTGGATGAGCGAGATCATGGACTTGAAGAAAGAGAAGAACTTCTTTGAGACTCGGGTGATTGAGTATCAGACGGGTGGGGCGTTGAGTTGGGATTGATTTTTAAACGTACAGAAGAGCTGCCCATGGGCAGCTCTTTTTTTTCCAAAAAACTTCGTGATTAGGTACTGCAAATGGAAATGCTCTACATAACCTTGATCAGCATAGCCGGACTCGCCATTGGCGCTTGGGGAGTTCTTGGTGGCATTCTTTATAGAAAGCCGTTTCTTCTCTACTTCATCGGTTTTTTTCTTGCCCTAATAGGTGGTTACATTGCCTACGGATTGGAACTAGGTTCTCAAAACTCGTTACTGGTCAGTCTTTTCACGCACCTGAAGCTGGCCTCTGCCTTTGTTAGTTACACCATTGCAGCTGCAGGCGGCAGCCTGATCGCAAGTGGTATCGTTTTAAAGGCTCAGCACCTCGCCAAAAGGGACAACCTGAGGGCTAAACAGGCAGTGAACCTAATTCTTGAAAACATAAAAATCATCCAGTCGAACGCCCAAGAATTAATTGAGAATCCAGCACATTTGTCCGTCGAAGAACAACAGGAACGACTTAAAAGCCTTCGCCTCCGCTTTTGTCGGCAACAGCTCGCCTTAAACCAAGCGGTTGAGCGGCTGGAACAGTTGGGTGACCTGTAAACCAGGCGACGCTCAAAACAGTTGCAACAACCTCTGATTGAAGCACCACCAATTGCGGGCCTTGATTCCCGTGCCAAAGCACTCGACTGGCCCGTTAGGTTGCTTGCTTGGCCATTTCTTGAAGTACATCACGTCAAGCACCTCGCCCAGAACGGTTCGGATCGCATCACCAATGCTGTAGCCTTGTGCCCCAATTGCCATCAGCGTTGTCACCGGTCGACTGACCGGGAGGCTTTCACCGAGGGGCTTTACGCCAAGGTCGGAAGATTGGCACGGGAGTAAACTCCTGCTGTCACACCTGATGCACACTCAAAAAAATACTAGATAGGACCGAGGCCAACCCGTGAACCCAGACATGCTCGAAGCCGGCCCCGCCGACGCCAAAGTACTTTCCGTCTTTGACTTCGACGGCACCCTGACCCACCACGACAGTTTCGTGCCCTTCCTCAAGTTTGCCTTTGGCCCTGACGAGTTCTATGGCCGGATGGTCAAGCTGGCGGTGCCTGGGCTGCGTTTTTTGGTGCGGCAGATCAGCCGGGATGAGTTGAAGGCGCAGTTGATCCGCACCTTTATGACCGGGGTGGAGAAGGCGTGGGTGCAGCAGAAGGCAGAGGAGTATTGCCAGCGCAATTGGGCGCGGTTGATGCGCCCGGCGGGGGTGTTGTCAGTGGAGCATGAGTTGGGCTCCGGGGCGGAGGTCACGTTGTGTTCAGCGTCGCCGGCGTTGGTGTTGCAGCCGTTTGCGAATCGGCTGGGGATCAAGTTGATCGGGACTGAGCTTGAGGTGGTCGACGGGGTGTTGACCGGCAAGCTCACCGGAAATAATTGCCGCTGTGAGAATAAGGTGCTGCGGCTCGAGGCGGTGTATGGGGACCTGGGGGAGTATCGGCTGCGGGCCTGGGGCGATACACGCGGGGATCGGGAGCTGCTGGCGGCGGCGCAGGATGCGCATTTTCGGCATTTTCATGCGAAGAAGAAAAAGCGGGCTCGGTTGCAGCGATGATGCGGGTAATGGGGATCGGCTGGAACACCGAGTCGATGCCATCGGTGCCTCGCTAAAGCTCGAGACCTCCCACATTTGATTTCTGTGATCCGGTAGATCGGCGTTTGTCGTGAACGTTATGTCGTGGCTTTGAGGTCTACGCCCAGGGCGGTGGCAAAGGCTTTTACCAGCGGACTTCTTGGCGCGTTGTGGCGCAGGATCAGGTTGAAGACGGTGCTCAGGTGCACGTGTTCCGGGCACAGTGCGCGTAGGCGCCCTTCCCTTACCAATGGCGCGGCGTAGTGTTCCGGCAGGAAGCCGAGGAAACGACCGGTGAGGATCAGGATAGCGACGGCTTCGACTTGCGAGGCCGAGGCGGACTGGCTGTCGTAATTGACGAAAGTGGCCTTGTCGCGATGGATCGCATACCGATGGTTGACCACTTCATATTGGCGCAGCACCTCGGGCGTAATGTCGTTCGCGGTGAAGAGCGTATGTCCTACGGCACAGTAGGCGTGGGCCTTTTCTTCGTAGAGCGGGAAGTAGTCGAACTCTTCACGGCGCTGGTACACGGGGACGATGCCGACGATCAAGCGCCCTTCCACCACACCGCGTTCAACTTCGTCCAATTGCGAGGCATGCAGGCGTAATCTTATTTTTGGTGATTGGCTATGTAAGTTGCCAAGCGCGGCAATCAGCGGTGAATTAACGTCGGAGACAGTGTTATCAATAACGCCCACACTAAGGTCGCCGATGAGTTCATTTTGCGCCGAACTAAGCTTGTCTCTGAAACTGTCTACCGAGGTAAATAACTCGATGGACGCTTGATACACCAACTTGCCTTCTTCGGTCAGCCCGAAGCCTTCTCGGCCCCGTGTGCACAGGCGCATGCCGATGCGGATTTCCAAGTCGGAGATCTGTTTGCTGATGGCCGCCAGGCCCACGTTCAGCTCGTTTTGCGCAGCGCTGAAGCCGCCAGCTTCGACTACGGCCATAAATACCCGCAGCAGTTTGAAGTCCAACCCACTGAGTTGCAGGGGCGGTCTTGTGCCGGGTTTTGGCGGTAGGTTTCCAGAAGTGGAAAGTGGAGTTTCCATAATACGCGTTGACCTCAAGTGCCATATTCAACAGGCTTCAACCCAATCCTTGAACATAGCCAGGCGGCGATAATGAACATAAACATCCGCCCTTGGCAACCTTGAATACGGCGCGTCAGACGCCGGTTCAGTTTAGTTGAAAACCTTTTTTTACTGCCTCCGACTCTTCTAAAAACAAGCGTGAGGAATACCCATGTCCCAGCCCACCGACCGCCTTTGGGGCGCTCGTTTCAAGACCGGTCCGTCTGCTGCGTTGGCCGCATTGTCCCGTTGCCCTGAGCGCTATTTTCGCCTGACGCCCTACGACCTGGCCGGCTCCCGTGCCCATGCCCGTGAGTTGCAGCGCGCCGGTCTGCTGGATGAATCGGAGACCTTGCGCACCCTCGAGGCCCTGGACCGCATCGGTGAAGACTTCGCCGCCGGCCGCCTGCATCCCACCCTGGATGACGAGGACGTACACACCTTTATCGAACGCGTCTTGACCGAACGCCTGGGCGCATTGGGCGGCAAGCTGCGCGCCGGGCGTTCGCGTAATGATCAAACCGCCAACGATCTGCGCCTTTTCCTACGCGACCATGCGCGCACCATCACCACCGAGGTGTTGGGTCTGCAGCAGGCGTTGGTGGAACAGGCTGAGCAGCATGTCGAGAGCATCTGCCCTGGCTTTACCCATTTGCAGCAGGCGCAACCCATCGTGTTCGCCCATCACTTGCTGGCCCACGCGCAGTCGATGTTGCGCGATGTCCAGCGCCTGGTGGATTGGGATGCGCGTACGGCGTTGTCACCGTTGGGTGCGGCGGCGATGGCCGGCTCGGCGATTGCGCGACAGCCGGAACATTCAGCCAAGGAAATGGGCTACACCGGGCCGTGCGAAAACTCGATCGATGCCGTCGCCAGCCGTGACCATGTGGCGGAGTTCCTGTTTGTGGCGGGCATGCTCGGAGTGAATATTTCGCGGCTGTCGGAGGAGTTTTGCCTGTGGTCGTCGCGCCAGTTTCGTTGGGTGGTATTGGACGATGCCTACGCCACCGGCAGTTCGATCATGCCGCAGAAAAAGAACCCGGACATTGCTGAATTAGCGCGAGGCAAGGCTGGGCGGTTGATCGGCAACCTGACCGGGCTGATGTCGACGCTCAAATCCTTGCCGCTGTCGTACAACCGCGATTTGAGCGAGGACAAACACAGCGTGTTGGACAGTGTGGACACCTTGTTGCTGGTACTGCCGGCGATGGCCGGGATGGTCGCGACCATGAAGGTCCAGGTGGAGGAGCTGCGGCGCCAGGCGCCGATGGGCTTTACCTTGGCGACGGAAGTGGCGGATTGGTTGGCCACCCGTGGCGTGCCGTTCAAGGAGGCCCATGAGATTACCGGCGCCTTGGTGCAGGCCTGCGAGAAGCATGAGATTGAGTTGTGGGAAGCCTCGCCGGCAATGCTGGCGGAGGTGGATGCGCGGTTGACGCCAGAGGTGCGCGATTGCCTGACCCTGGAAGCGGCGATTGCGGCACGCAGTGGATGGGGTGGGACGGCGCCAGAGCGGGTGCGGGAGCAGATTGGGCGGTTGAAAACGGCATTGGCTGCTCAGCAGCAATGGGCCGACACCTACACCGGTTTCAGAATTTGAACACCTTCACCTTGTAGGAGCGAGCTCGCTCGCGAAGAACCTAGGAACACCGCGGGGCATCAGGTTTCCCGCGTTATCGTTGACGATCTTCGCGAGCAAGCTGGCTCCTACAGTGGAAGGCTGTGTACAGCATTTGGAGTAGAACCATGAACCAAACCCCGGCCGAGCGCTTGGAAGCTGAGCGTAAGTTGTCCGAGAACCAGTTCGATATCACGCAGTACGAGCACGTGCCACGTCGCTATTACGGGCGGATGTTTTTTGCCACCTTGATCGTGATCGTGTTGGCCGCGCTGTTGCGCGCGTTTGCCAATGGCCAAATCGAATGGTCCTACATCGGTCAGTTCCTCACGTCTGAGGCCATCATTTGGGGCCTGGTGAATACCATCGTCATGTCGATCCTGGCGATGGCGCTGGGCGTGGTGATCGGGGTGATCACGGCGATCATGCGCATGTCGGCCAACCCGATCCTGCGTTACGTGGCCATCACCTACACCTGGCTGTTCCGCGGTACACCGCTGATTTTGCAGTTGCTGCTGTGGTTCAACCTGGCGTTGATCTTCCCGGTGATCGCGATCCCCGGCCTGTTCAGCATCGACACCGTCGACCTGATGACGCCATTCGTGGCCGCCCTGCTCGGCTTGAGCATCAACCAGGGCGCCTACACCGCCGAGGTGGTGCGCGCCGGCCTGCTGTCGGTGGATACCGGCCAGTACGAAGCGGCCAAGTCTATCGGCATGCCGAGCCTGCAGGCGCTGCGCAGGATCATTCTGCCGCAGGCCATGCGGGTGATCATTCCACCGGTAGGCAACGAGTTCATCAGCATGGTGAAAATGACCAGCCTGGCCAGTGTGATCCAGTACTCGGAGCTGCTGCACAACGCGCAAAACATCTACTACGCCAACGCCCGGGTCATGGAGCTGCTGATCGTCGCCGGCATCTGGTACCTGGCGGTGGTGACTGTTCTTTCATTTGGTCAAAGCCGCCTCGAGCGTCGTTTTGCCCGCGGCGCCGGCAAGCGTTCGTAAGTCTGGGTTGAGGAGATTTGCCCCATGAGAAGCATCGTCAAGGCCGTCAACCTGAACAAGTATTACGACCAGTATCACGCGTTGCGCGACATCAATATCGAGGTCGAGCAAGGCGAAGTCATGTGCATCATCGGCCCGTCGGGCTCGGGTAAAAGCACCCTGCTGCGCTGCGTCAACCAGCTGGAAAAAATCGACAAGGGCGGCCTGTGGGTCGACGGCGAACTGGTGGGTTACCGCGTGGTCGGCAACAAGCTGCATGAGATGAATGAAGTGCAGATCGCGCGCCAACGCCTGGCCACCGGCATGGTGTTCCAGCGCTTCAATTTGTTCCCGCACATGACCGTGTTGCAGAACATCGTCGAAGGCCCGTGCCAGGTGCTCAAGCGCTCGCCCAAGGAAGCCACGGAGGACGCCCTGGAGTTGCTCGCCCGCGTTGGCCTGGCGGACAAGCGCAATGCCTACCCGGTGGAATTGTCCGGTGGGCAACAGCAGCGTGTGGCGATTGCCCGCGCGTTGGCGATGCGCCCCAAGTTGATGTTGTTTGACGAACCCACCTCAGCCCTCGACCCGGAGCTGGTAGGAGAAGTGCTGTCGGTGATGCGCGATTTGGCCACCACCGGCATGACCATGATCGTGGTCACCCATGAGTTGGGCTTCGCCCGCGAAGTGTCCAACCGCATGGTGTTTATGGATGCAGGCCAGATTGTGGAAGCCGGCAGCCCTGAAGAAATTCTAATAAGCCCACAAAACCCGCGTACCCAAAGCTTTATTTCTGCCGTTCGCACTTAACTAAAAAACTAACGAGAACGCCCCCATGAAAAAATTGTTCATCCCAACGTTGCTCGCAGGCCTGATGGCCTCCACCGGTGTATTGGCGGCATTGCCGGCGGCAATCAAGGACAAGGGTGAGATCAGCGCGGCCATCGTGCCGAACTACCCGCCGATGGATTTCAAGGACCCGGCCACCAATAAGCTCACCGGCTTCGACTTCGACCTGGGCAACGCCCTGGCCGAGCGCCTGGGTGTGAAGATCAAGTGGCAGGAAACCGGCTTCGAGCAAATGCTCAGCGGCTTGACCACCAAGCGCGTGGACATCGTGCTGTCGGGCATGAGCGACACCGCCGAGCGCCAGAAATCCGTGACCTTCATCGACTACTTCACCAGCGGCCCGCAGCTGTACACCCTGGCCAAGCGTGAAGAGATCAAGGAACTGACCGACCTGTGCGGTAAAAAAGTCGGCACCAGCCGCCGCACCACCTGGCCGTCGGAAATTGCCGCGTGGAGCAAGGAAAACTGCGAAGCCGCGGGTAAACCCGCCATCGTGGTGATCGGCACTGAAGGCTCGGCGGATGCGCGGGCACAGTTGCAGCAGAACCGCCTGGACGCGGCGATGCAGGGCAGCGAGACGATTCCTTATTTGATGTCGTTGGACAAGGGCAAGTACAAGCCGGTGGGCCTGGCGATTTCCAAGCAGTTCACCGGGCTGGGGATCGAGAAGAGCAACACCGGGCTGGTCACGGCGATCAGTGAGGCGTTGCAGGGCATGATCGATGACGGGACCTACGGCAAGATCCTGAAGAAGTGGGATCTGGAACAGGGTGCGGTCGAGAAGATCAGCATCAACGCCGGCCAGTAACCCGTCCCCACTGTAGGAGCGAGCTTGCTCGCGAAAAACCCGAGAGCACCGCGGGCAATCAGAAAGCCCGCGCTATCGTTGACGATCTTCGCGAGCAAGCTCGCTCCTACAGAACACCAAGGCACCTGACAAGGACATCCGCCCCACCGTGGCCACCTACTCCCTGGTAATCCGCCGCCTGATGATTTGCTCGGTGACCATCGTGGTCAGCCGCGCCATGACCAGCCCACTGCTGGCGCTGCTGCTGAGCACGCGCCTGGGCCTCAACCAGCAGGACATCGGCCTGCTGATGGGCATCGCGGTGTTTATCGCCACACTGCTGGGCCTGTATGGCGGCTACATCATCGACCGCCTGGAAAAGCGCAAGCTGCTGATCCTGGCCATGCTCTCCAGCGCCATCGGCTTTCTGTTACTGACGTTTGCCAGCAACCTCTACCTCACCACCCTGACCCTGGTCATCACCGAAGCAGCGTCAGCGCTGTTCCTGATCGGCTCCAAAGCCATCATCAGCGAGAACCTGCCGGTGGGCGATCGCGCCAAGGTGTTTTCTCTGCGCTATACCCTGACCAATGTCGGCTACGCCACCGGCCCGATGGTCGGCGTGGTGATTGCCGGCCACATGCAACTGGCGCCCTTCCTGATCGCCAGCGCGATTGCCTTTGGCAGCGTGTTCCTGATGATCGGTATCCCGCCGACGCAACGGGATGACAGCCACAGACCCTTGAGTTTTCTCAGTACCCTGCGCACCTTGCGCAGCGACCGCACGTTGATTCTGTTCACCAGCGGCAGCCTGCTGAGCACCATTGTCCACGGGCGCTATACGCTGTATCTGTCGCAGTTTCTGCTGGTGGCCTACAAGCCGGCCGAGGCGCTGAAGATTCTGTCGGCGGTGCTGGCGTGTAACGCCATGACCGTCATCGCGATGCAGTACCAGATCGGGCGGTTTCTCAAGCGTGAGCAATTGCGCTACTGGATCGTGCTGGGCACTTTGCTGTTCATGCTTGGGTTGATCGGCTTCAGCCTGGCCGACAGCTTGCTCACCTGGTGCCTGGCGATGTTTGTGTTCACCCTCGGCGAGATGATCATCTACCCGTCCGAGTTCCTGTTTATCGACACCATCGCCCCGGATGCCCTGCGCGGCAGTTACTACGGGGCACAGAACCTGGCCGCGTTTGGCGGGGCGATGAGCCCGGTGATTTGCGGGTATTTGCTGATCAACGCGGCGCCCACCAGCATGTTTTATGCCCTGGGCGCACTCACTGCCCTCGGCGGCACCCTGTGCTTCCTGAGCGGACGCCGCGTGGCGGCTAGCCCCCCTTCGGCCAGCCCGCACATTTGATCGCTGCCACGGCTGATATTTGCGTAATATCCGGTTATCCCTCTCACGGACCCGAGCCTCATGAAATTCGACACGGCCTACAGCGTGAGTCTCGACGACAAGCTATCGATCTACGACGTACGAGAGCTGAACTTCGACGAAACCGCCGCGTACGACTCCGACAAGGACCGTTTCCTCTGCCCCAACGACGCCTGCCGCGCAGCCTTTGAAACGGGCAACGTGCTGGGCACGTACAACGCCAAGAACGTCAACTACCAGCGCACCCCGCATTTCAAGAACACGCCCAGCACCGAGCATATCGAGGGTTGCCGCTATGCCAGCAGCCACAAGCCGGCGGCAGGCGAAAGCGACGACGCGCGCGAGGACAACTTCCCATCGGAATTTGTCCTGACCCGGCGTACCTACGCGCGCATCACTCCGGTCGTCGACGCCGAGGGGCAAGCCCCGCAAGCACCCGCGCAAACACTTTCAGGCCGCTCCCCCGCAGCCGTCAGCGCCAGCGACAGCACCCCGGATAAAACCAGCGTGTTCGCCCACCCGGTGGAATGCTATGTGTCGAATATCGATCACAAGGATAAGCTCAAGGCGATGCCGCTGAAGATCGGCGAGCACAGCGCGACCTACTGGGCGTTTTTCAAGAAAATCGAGTACCTGCAGGACAACCACGGCCTGATCTACTGGGGCAAGATCAAAGCGATCAAAGACTACACCAGCAGTTTTCGCATCGACTTTGAAAAGAAGGTCTGGCTCGACAAGAAGCCCTATTCGGTCAACGTCTACCTGAGCAAGAAACTCATCGAGAACTACCGCAAGCGCAAGGCGTTCCTGGAGCAGATCAAGGCCGCGGCCAGCAGCGAACGGCCGCTGTATTGCTTCTTCTACGGGGTGACGCCGGCGCTCAAGCAAGTGCCGAGCAAGAAAAACCCGGAACAGACGTTCGGGGTATTCAGCGCCAATATCGAGAACCTGGACCACCTGATTATTCGGGAAGTGCCGATGCTGGAATAGCAGGTGGTTAAGAATCCAGTTGATGAGCGGTCGAAACAACTGTACAAAAACACAGTATAGTTTGCCTTCCCCGTCGAACCCTGGAGACAACCCATGTCCTCTCTGGCAATGAGCTCTTTCGTAGAACAGCAGATCGTCCTGCATCAATTCACCGCCAAGCACAGCGTCCAGGCCCGCGTGATGCTGGGTTGGAGCCGCGAAGACCTGTCCCGTCAGGCCGGCGTGTCGGTGGCGGCGATTCAACAATTCGAGAACAACGGCGACGTGGACGATGAAACCCGCCTGACCCTGGCGTTTCGCCTGGAGGCGGAGGGGCTGGTGTTTTTCCCTGGGTTTGCGCCGGGATGGGGGATGAGGGCGCGCAGGTTTGAAACCGCACCCGCCGAGCCGGCCTCTAAAGGCATTATGTCGCGGCTGATGGGCTCAACTGCGGCAGCAATCGAGCCACCAACGCCTCAACCGAATGGTGCGTAGAGTCCAGGCGGGTCACCCATGGAGTCGCCCCAGTTACACAGCGATTTAGCGGCCGGCGGTTTGCTCTTGCAGCAGGCCGATACGCTCATCCCGTGGCCGGGAGACCGTGAATGCTGAATACACCGGGCCTGCAATTGCAGCGCCCAATGCATCCTGTATCACGCGGGGTCAGGTTCAGTGGTTGGCGGTCATCTCAACCCCGTCATCGGTCATCAGCGGTGCGGGAGAGAAAGGCGTACCGGGGATGAAAGCCGGCTCCCTGATCGCCTGCGACACGTGCTCATAGCCATGGGCAACGGACAGTAAGGTGGCCTCGCTGTTGCCCGAACCATAGAAATACAGCGCCGTAGGCATGCCTTCATCATCCATGCCGCTAGGGACTGAAATGCCTGGGTAGCCCGCGGCAGCAGTGAAGTAATAGTTATGGGACAGGAAATTCGACACGATGGCGTCGAGCTTGTGTGCCTTCAACGGGTTATCAATCGTTTGCTGGAAAATCGGAGTAATGGCCTCCCACAGGCTGTCGAGCTCCTCCTGCGGCACCTCCAGGGTGTTGATGAGTTCCAGAAGGTTCTGGTCCGGCTCTCCCGGCAGCCCTTTGCGTTTATTGAATGCGATCAGCTCCGATAGTGATTTGACCGGCAGGCCTTGCCTTCCCGCCAAATAGTCCTCGAGCTGTTTTTTAACGTCGGTAAACAACGCTTCGTTGTAGTCCCGGTAGTTGTCATCAGATATGCCTTCGTCCATTGGCCCCACTGGCACCAGGGTAGCGCCCTCGGACTTGAGCCGTTCAATCGCGTCCTCGAAGTGTTTTCTATCCGCGCGCTTCGCGGGGTCCTTGGCCTCCTCCGGCGTCAGCTCAGGCAATGGTGTGTAGCCAATGCGCTTGCCTTTCAAGGCATCTGGCGTGAGGCCCTCGGTGTACACGGTGGTCTCAGTCATGGCGTTGAGTGCCTCCGCCGCGTCACGCACATTACGTGTAAAAGTGCCCACCGAATCCAGGCGCGTACTGGTCATGACGCCCTCCGTGCTGACCAGGCCGGCAGTGGTTTTCATGCCGAAAACACCGTTATAGGCGGCCGGAGCAATAACCGAACCATTGGTCTCAAGCCCCAATGCCAGCGGAACATGCCCTTGGGCCACCGCCACCGCCGAGCCAGAACTCGACCCTGCCACCGGGCCACCAAGCCGATGAGGGTTGAGCGTCTGTCCACCTCGGGAGCTCCACCCATCTGCCGGCGCTTCGGAGCGGAAGTTGGACAATTCGCTCATGTTGGTTTTACCCACAATGACCATGCCTGCTTTCAGCAGCTGGTCCACGACCTTGGCATTTTTAGTCGCCGGCGCGCCCACCAGGGCTTTTGAGCCAGCACTCGTCTGCATATTGCCTTGGGTTTCAAACACATCTTTGAGTGCCACGGGGACGCCATGCAGATAACTGCGCACCTGGCCGTTGGCACGCTCCTGATCGAGCGCCTTCGCCTCATTCCTGGCGTTGCGGTTGATTTCTAAAAACGCGTTTCCCCCCTGGAGCCCCTGGTCAATATTGGCGATCTGCTTCAACGAATCCTTCACCAACGACTCTGAAGTGACCCCTGAGTGCTTGGCCATATCCGCTGACATTTCATGGGCGCTCTTGTATCCCTGCCCAGGCTGTGTAAATGCCCGGTAAAGGTCGGCAGCCCATCCCCCGGACGAAGAAGGTATGAACATAAATTCCCCTCGATTGGACGGAACGTGCGAGCTATCGATTGATAACCCGGTACCAGTCTAAAAAGGGCGGTGCTTTCCTCCCCCAGGGTAAATCTTGCAGTCTCGTCCGATTACTCCACCCAAGGTGTGGGCTGTAAGGTGGCCGGTTCCTGTAACAGCAGGCGGTAGCTCTGTGCCAACGCCCTCACGTGATCACGCATCCAGTGGGCGCTATAAAACCAAAGCCTGTTGCCTTCTTCCAGCGGCTCGAAAAGCCCCGGGTAGCCACTTCTGCACGCGGCATGAAACGCGGCACTTCGCCCCTCGGACACCAGGGCATCAAGGCGATTCTCCGTCACGTGTCGATCGATTTCGTTGTGCATGCTGAATTGAAGGCTGTCGTCCACCTGCTCCGCGTCCAGCGCCACCAGTTGCGCCCCCGCCTGGCGCAACTTATCCAAGGCACGAGTGAAGGAGGCGCTGTGTTCAGCGAGTTCGTATTCATCACCCCGTACATAGCGCCCGGCATACCCTATGCGCCACCCGGTCAATGCCGGTGCCGGGGTAAAAGCACTGTTGTTCAGTACCAGGGGGACTTCCACCATCACCGGCCCCGATGGGTCGACGCCACTTAACGCACTGAGCGATAACGCCGGGTCGCGTACGGTTTTCATCAGCGGGCCCGGCACGTCAAACCGGGGAGTGGGGACGCCGGTTCCCGCAGGCTCAGGTGTGTGAGCAGCGGCACCGAACGTGATGCCGCCCGCGCTGCCGCTCGGTGCATCAGTGGGAGGAACGGAGGGCGGGCAGGTCGCGCCCGAGGGTAACGCTTGCCCCGTTGGGCATGGCACGCATGGGCGCCAGTACTTCCTACACTTGTCTTCCATCAGAACCTGCCCCGAGAAATGAAATTCCCAGGGATCATCGCACCGTCGTCCGGCGCTTGTCGCAACCTCGAAACACCCTGAAAATTCCTTTTTCCAAGTGCGCCGACGTTCAGCCCACGGCGTGTTCCTCAACCGCTTGCGTCTCGACATCCAGCCACCACGCATGACCGCGTTCAGGCATGCTCAAACTGAACGCCTGGCCCATCGGCGGCGTGGTAATCGACACATTGCGCTCCCATGCCAGCGCCATGATGCGGTCGAAGGGTTCGTGCCAGGCATGGAACGCCAGGTCGAAGGTGCCGTTGTGAATCGGCAATAACCAACGGCCCTTGAGGTCAATGTGCGCCTGCAAGGTTTGCTCAGGTTGCATGTGCACATGGGGCCAGTCGACGTTGTAAGCACCGGTTTCCATCAGGGTCAGGTCGAACGGGCCGTAATGTTCGCCGATGCGTTTGAAGCCGTCGAAATAGCCGGTGTCGCCACTGAAAAAGATCCGACGCGCGCCGTCGATCATCACCCAAGAGCACCACAGCGTCTGGTTACTATCAAACAGGCCCCGCCCGGAAAAATGCTGTGCAGGCGTGGCGACCAAATGAATGCCGCCGACCTCCGTGCCCTCCCACCAATCGAGCTGCCGCACTTTACGCGCGTCCACGCCCCATTTGACGAGGATATCGCCCACGCCCAGCGGCGCCAGGAAGGCAGCGGTCTTGTCGGCCAACTGGATGACAGCCTTACGGTCCAGGTGGTCGTAATGGTTGTGGGAAAGAATGACCGCTTCCAAATCAGGCAATTCTTCAAGAGTGATAGGGGGCTGATGGAAACGCTTGGGACCAGCCCAACTGAAGGGTGACGCGCGCTCGGCGAACACCGGGTCGGTCAGCCAGAACTTGCCGCGCATTTTCAGCAGTACCGTGGAATGCCCCAGGCGAAATACGCTGTGGTCGGGGGCGGCGGACAGTTGCTCGCGGGTCAGCGGTTGCACCGGGATCTGCCCTACTGGCCGCGTGGTGCGCGGCTTGTGAAAGAGCATCTTCCAGAAAATACCCAAGGTTTTGGCAAAGCCGGCGTGCTGCACGGGGGCGCCGTTGCTGAAGCTTCCCGGAGCCTGTTCGGCAGGCTTGCGGGCGACGGGCGCGGGGTCGAGACGGGTTGAGATCGTGGCCATTCCAGAGTGACTCCTACAGACCGCTCATAAGTTACACTGCTCAGTGTAGTTTCAAGATTGCAACAAAACCCGGAGCAAGTAAACTACCGAGTGTAATTTTCCCCCTAGAGCCGATCACTGCCCATGACTGCCCCCCAGCGCCTCACCGACCGCAAACGCGAAGCCATCGTGGCCGCCGCCATCGCCGAGTTTCGGGTCAACGGGTTCGAGGTCACCAGCATGGACAAGATCGCCGCCACCGCCGGCGTCTCCAAACGCACCGTATACAACCATTTCCCCAGCAAGGAAGAGTTGTTCGCCGAAATTCTCCACCAACTCTGGGCCAGCAGCGTCGCCCAGCTCGACGTCAGCTACGCCAGCGACCGTCCGTTGCGCGAACAATTGCGCGAGTTGCTCGAAGCCAAGATGAAGATGATGTCGGACGCCAATTTTCTCGACCTGGCCCGGGTTGCCATCGCCGCCACCATCCATTCACCGGAACGCGCCCAGGACATGGTCAACCGCCTGAGCAAACGCGAAGAAGGCTTTACCCAGTGGGTGCGCGCCGCCCAGCAAGACGGCCGACTCAGTTGCAGCGACCCGGCCTTCGCCGCCCACCAGATCCAGAGCCTGCTCAAGGCGTTCGCGTTCTGGCCACAGATCACGCTGGGCCAACCCACCCTTGATGCAGCCAGCCAGGCCAGGGTCATCGAGTCGGCCATCGATCTTTTCCTGGCCGGTTACGAAATCACTGCACAGCGCTGAAGCACTGGCCCCCTGCTCACTGTTGCATAAGCGACATCCCTGGTCGTTTTTCGACGACTCCTGCACGATCTCTCCACAAATGGCTTGGAAGGACACTGATTATTCCCACAGGAATAACTGACAATATTCACCGGACTTATCCGATCAACGGTTAATCGGGCAAACGTGCGTAGCCGTGTCAGTGAAAAACAGCTGAACCAGGAATTTATGGAAAACAGACGAGGCAAGGGGCTTTCATTTGCCAAGCGAATCTACAAGCCAAGGATCATCGGCCTGGGCATCGGTTGCATCAGCGTCATCGGCGCGCTGTATCCACTCACGATGCAGGGCTGGGTATGGGCGTTCCTGCTGTTCAATGGGTTTGCCTGGGCCCATGTGGCATATCAGCTGTCGACCCGCTCCCAATTCCCCTACCAGGCCGAACAGCGCAACCTGCTGTATGACTCCCTATCGGGCGGCTTCTGGGCCGCGGCCACACAGTTCACGCCACTGACAGCCGTGACCATCCTGTCGATGATGACCATGAACAACGTCGCGGCCGGAGGCCTACGCCTGTTCCTGCGCGGCCTGCTGGCACAAGTGGCGGGGGCGTGTGTGGCCTGGGCGCTGTTCGGCATCCGGTTCAACCCCGATGTCAGCCTGCTGCAGGTCTACACCTGCCTGCCGATGCTGACCCTCTATCCCATGGCCATCGGCATGGTCTGTTATCAACTGGCGATCAAACTGGCGGAACACAAACGTGCCCTCAGTGCCTTGAGCCGCACCGACAGCCTGACCGGCCTGCTCAACCACGGTTCATGGAAAGACCTGCTGCACCTCAAGTTCCATAAGTGCCAGTTGCAGCAAAGCCACGCCACCATCGCCCTGATCGATATCGATCACTTCAAGCAGATCAACGACACCCACGGGCATATCATCGGCGACGCCGTGTTGCGGCAATTGGGCCTGGAGCTGCGGCGCCACCTGCGCGAAAACGACCTGGCCGGCCGTTACGGTGGCGATGAGTTCTGTGTGATTCTTCCACAGATGTCGTTGAACGAAGCCGCGAAGGTCATGGAGCACATGCGCGAAACCTTCAGCCGTTATCAGAACCCGCTGATCCCCGAATTGCGCGTCAGCCTGAGCATCGGCCTGGCGGACTTCCAGCCGCTCTTCACCGATGCCGCCATGTGGCTGAATGCGGCGGACCGAGCGCTGTACACAGCCAAAGATACCGGGCGCAATCGCGTCAATGTCAGCAATTACTTGATCGCCCATTCCGCCTGAAGACCTGATGCGGCAGCCCGTCTGACTGCTGCGACACTCCCGAATAGATAGCACAATGCCTCCACCCGTCCGCTAACCCAAAAAAGGTCCTGCCCTGGGTCGAACTTCTGGTCAGGCTGATCACTCTGAACCGGTTGTTCCACCCCGCTGTCGGCACAAGGAAGCTGACAATGAGCACGTCAACCGTGAGGCGAAGCGCCCTACGGAGGCAGGCGCATATTCATGGATACCCCAAGACGCTTGCTTACCCGAGCACCCGAACATGCTATTCAACGCGCATAAAAAAACCATCGACCTCCTGCAACATACCGTCGCGCAACAGGCCAGCCTGCTGAACGCCATCGAGCGCTCCATGGCAGTGATCGAATTCGACCTGCAAGGCACCGTGTTGCGAGCCAACGAGAACTTCCTCAAGACCTTGGGCTATCGCGCCGAGCAGATCGAGGGCCAACCCCACCGCCTGTTCTGCACCCCGGCATACGTCCGCAGCGCTGAGTACAACCAGTTGTGGTCGGACTTGCGCAACGGTCGATTCCAATCCGGCACCTTTGAACGGGTGGGCAACGCCGGCCAGTCGGTGTGGTTGGAAGCCAGCTACAACCCGGTACGCGACGACGCCGGCAAAGTGATCAAGGTGGTGAAGTACGCGATGGATGTCACCCCGCGCCTGCAGGCCGAGAGCGAAGCGGATGCCAAACTGGGCGCTATCGACCGCTCCATGGCAGTGATCGAGTTCAACCTCGACGGCACTATCATCACCGCCAACGACAATTTCCTGCGCCGCATGGGTTACAGCCTGGCGCAGATCCAGGGCAAGCATCACCGCCTGTTCTGCAAACCGGAGTTGGTCAACAGTTTGGCCTACAGTGAATTCTGGCAGCGCCTGAACCAGGGCCAGTTGTTCAGCGGCCAGTTTGAGCGCGTCGATAAAAATGGCCAGACCGTCTGGCTGGAAGCCAACTACAACCCGGTACACGACGCCAGTGGGCGCCTGTGCAAAGTGGTGAAGTTCGCCTCCGACGTCACCGCCATGGTGCAACAGCACGCCGCCGACGCCGCCAGTGCAGCCCAGGCGTACCACATCTCCCTGAACACCCGGGACATCGCGGAAAAAGGCGCCGAAGTGATCCAGCAATCCGCCACTGGCATGCGTGAGATTGCCGCCGACATTGACGGCTCGTCGCAACTGATCGCCAAACTGGGCCAGCGTTCGCAGCAGATCACCGCCATCGTCAACACCATCCGAGGCATCGCTGACCAGACCAACCTGCTGGCGCTCAATGCGGCAATCGAGGCGGCGCGGGCGGGTGAACAAGGCCGTGGCTTCGCGGTGGTGGCCGACGAAGTACGGCAATTGGCGGCGCGCACCAGCGGCTCGACGACCGAGATCTCCAGCATGATCGCGATGATCCAGGACGAGACCCGCCAGGCTATCGACAGCATGGACGGCACACGTGACCGCGCCGCCCAGGCTGTGGAGTTGGCCAACCGCGCCGGCACGGTGATCCTGCAAATTCGCGAAGGCACCAGTGAGGCGGTACAGGCAGTGAGCGCTTTTGCCAACGAACGCAGCGCCCACTGAATCGGCTCTGGGTTATTCATACGTCAGACAGGTCGCCAGGACTATAGTGAACGCCCGTCTTACCGTTGATGACCCGAGCCCACCATGACGCCAGATAAGCCTGAAACCACCCCCGTCGACCATCGACGTTTCCACCGGCGCCACGATCACCTGGCGCCGACCTTCGGCAACGACACCTTTGCGCTGAAGGCCGAAGCCTTCGCGCGCTTCTTTGGCACGCCGACCTTCCTCGGCGCGCAAACCGCGATCGTGATCTTGTGGGTGGCGCTCAACGTCAGCGGCATCACGCACTTTGACGTATACCCGTTCATCCTGCTCAACCTGGCGTTCAGCCTGCAATCGGCCTATGCCGCGCCGCTCATCCTGCTGGCCCAGACACGCCAGGCCGCCCGCGATAAAGCCCAGTCGGACGCCGACGCGCAGCACCGGGAAGCGCTGGCCGTGGCCAACGCCGAGCGCCAGGCCGAGGCCGCGCGGACCACCAAGCAACTGCTGGAACTGCTGGAGCAGAACACCCGCCTGACGGAAATGACCAAGCAACTGACCGAGCGTATCGAGACTCTGACCTGCGAAATGCATGAGCACTTTGTGCGGAAAACCTAGCGCCCCGGCAACCGCAGGTGCTTACCCAGCTCATCAAACAGCGTCACCACCGAACGCAACGCCCGGCAATCGGGACGCGTGAGCAGCCATAGCGCCGTGTCGTGCCCTGCCAGCACAGGGCCCAGCGGTTGCAGGTCGCCACCCAGCAGAAAGTCCGGCAACGCCGCCACGCCCAACCCCGCCCGCACCAGCTCGGTGACCGACAACATGCTGTTACAGCGATAACTGGGGCGCACGCCTGGCAAGTGCGCGCGGCGCCAGGCGACGGTGGGGTGATCGGGCAAAAAGTCATCCGGTGCGATCCAGGCCAGGTCGGCCAGGTCACGTCCTGCATGTCGTCGTGCAAAATCGGCGCTGGCACACACCCGATACGTCACGCTGCCAAGGCAGCGTCCTACCAGGTGTTCGGGCGGGGTCTTGGTCAAGCGCAGGGCGATGTCGGCATCGCGGCGGCTGAGGTTGGCGAAATCGTTCGAGGTGCTCAGTTCCAGGGTCAGTGCCGGGTAGTCCGGCATGAACTGCGCCAGTGCCGGCAGCAACAGGCCTTGCAGCACTGAGTCGGTGCAGGTCAGGCGCACCGTGCCGCTGATCACCTCGCCGCCCTGTTCCACGCCAATCCGCGCCGCTTCCAAGGCCTGTTCGGCGCGCTCGGCCTGCTGCGCCAGGTGGCTGGCGAGGCTGGTGGGCAAGTAGCCGGCACGGCTTTTCTCGAACAAGGTCTGGCCCAGCGCGGCCTCCAGGCGCCGTACTGCGCGGAACACCGTCGACACATCAACCCGCAGCAACGCCGCCGCGCGCGCCAGCGTGGCGCCGCGCACCAAGGCAAGGATCAGCGACAGGTCGTTGTAGTCGAGTCGATAGTGCGTGGCTGCATTGAGCATATGGGGAAATGCCAATATTGATTGCGTGAGCGCCAATCTATAGTGCACCTCAGGACACCACAAGCCATGGGATGCACCCGATGAAAACCACCGCCCTGCACCTCGCCCTGATCGGCGATTACAACCCCGACGTTATCGCCCACCAGGCGATTCCCCTCGCCTTGCAACAAGCCGCCGACACATTGGGCCTGAAGGTTCACGTGCAATGGCTGGAGACGGACACCCTTGGTCCCCATCAACCGTTGCAGGGTTTCGATGGTTTCTGGTGCGTGCCTGCCAGCCCCTACCGCGACACCGACGGTGCGCTACGGGCGATCCGGTTTGCCCGCGAGCAACGTCGGCCGTTCCTCGGTACCTGCGGCGGTTTTCAACACGCAGTGCTGGAATACGCCCGCAACGTGCTGGGCTGGGCCGACGCCGAACACGGTGAACTGGCGCCGAAGGCCAGGCGCGCAGTGATCACGCCACTGAGTTGCGCTCTGGTAGAGGCCTCTGACACGGTGCGCCTGGCGCCCTACACGCGCATCGCCCAAGCCTACGACAGCCTCGATATCGAGGAAGGCTATCGCTGCCGCTACGGCATCAACCCCGAGTTCGCCGACGCGCTGCTGGAAGGCAACTTGATTGCCAGCGGGCATGATTCGGCGGGCGACCTGCGCGCGGTCGAGTTGCTGGATCATCCGTTCTTCGTCGCCACCCTGTTCCAGCCGGAACGCGCGGCGCTCAAGGGCATCACGCCGCCCTTGGCGATTGCGCTGCTGAAGGCTTGCCAGGAGGTCTCGGCATGATCGCCAACACCCCCGCCCCACCTTATTACGCCGTGATTTTCAGCTCACTGCGCACCGATGGTGATCACGGTTACGGCGAAGCCGCCGCCCGCATGCTGGAACTGGCGCGCGAGCAACCGGGTTTTCTCGGGGTGGAATCGGCCCGGGAGGATGGCCTGGGGATCACCGTGTCGTACTGGCGCAGCGAGGCCGACATCCTCGCCTGGAAGCAGCAGGCCGAGCACCGGGCAGTGCGTGAACAAGGACGCGCCACTTGGTACTCGGCGTTTCAGACAAGGGTGTGCAAGGTGGAACGGGCCTACGCATTCCAGGGCCAGTAACCTTCGTATCGCCTGGTTCTCTGTGGGGGCGGGCTTGTTGTGGCGAGCGGGCTTGCCCCGCGTTGGGCTGCACAGCAGCCCCA
>NZ_JBMDIS010000049.1:0-50138 GCF_057808775.1 Pseudomonas sp. FG86
ACGAGACGGGCACTTCCTGAATGTGTTTTCGCGTCTCCGAGCTAACAATATTCCGATAGTGCATCTGCAAGTCGGCCGCCAAAACCATTCCCATAAATGTCCAAAAAAATGCGCAATACCTGACATATATTGGAATTCACCGCGTAGCCGATTTCCTAAAGTGAAAAATAGCCGGCAAATTCGCCCGGTAAAACCACGACATTTCCACTGAGCGTTACTTAGATTTTGCAGTTCTTTCTATTTGATGGAGCTGCAGATGCCTCAGCCCTATGCGTTTATCAACGAACGCCAACAAACGTCGACCGAACTCAAGGCTCGTCTTGACCTGAGCGGACCCGCCGCCAAGAAGTTCGACTTACTCAACAGCCATATCCGCAACGTAGTGGTTCTACCGGGCCAACTGGTGATCATCGGAGACGACTCGACGGCCCTGTGTACGCCGCAAGAGTCGAGGTTGATGCAGTCTGCATGGGACATTCGCCATAGCGTAATGGCCGAAGGCGGAGCCGACTTTGCTTTGCAGAACTATGACCTGTTGCAGAGCTTGCTGGGCTACACCTCGCTCGGCGTCGGAACGGCGGGCGATGCGTGGAGTCGGCACTTGAAGGACATCGCCAAAACCCTGGAAGAAATTGACGCCCTGCACAAACAGTCCCTGCGCCGAGGCGGCGGTGCTGCGCGGGATGAGTTCCTGGCACGTCGCCAGGTTTTGTTTACCAAACTGGAAGCGCAAATGCGTGGGTTCACCCGTTACGGCACCGGCTTGCGTAATGACGGATCGATCAAGAAGATGCTGGGGATTTCCACCAGGAGCTATCTGCATACCGGAGAGATCAGGCGATATGCCGAGAGGATTGCGAAGATTGCCAGGACGGCGAAGGTGCTTAAAGCCGGGACGCCGTTGGGGATTGCGTTGAGTACTGCATCTACTGCGCTGGAGATCAAGGAGGCGTGTTCAACGGGGAGGGAGGAGCAGTGTAGTAAGGCGAAGTATTTGGAGGTGGGTAAGCTGGGCGGAAGCGTTGTGGGCGGAATGGCAGGTGGGGCTTTGGTAACCGCGCTATGTTTTGTCGTATTGGGCCCCACAACCGGGCCAGTGTCATTGGGCTGCCTGTTGATAGGAGGGGGAACCGGTGGTGCGATTGGTGGCAGTTATGGGGGAGCGCTCGGGGAAACCGTAGGCGAGAAAATCTATGAGTATTGATTACTTGTTCAATCACCCTCAGAAATTTTGGTTTGATGTGGGAGTCATGTGTTTGGCCCTTGCCTTTAATGTGACGGGGATTGTTCTGGCGTATGCAAGACTGGATGAGATGGAGGACCGATTAAACAAATGCAGTCTTGTCACTTCTCACAAGCGCATCTGGGGCGATTGGATACTGGGGAGGGTGATTCGACTGTGCGCCGTCATGGCGACGGTATCAATGCCGCGATGGAACATACGGCGTGGTGTCGTGGACCGGCAGCAAGTGCAGGACTTTCCTCGCGGCCTTAAGCGTGTACTTCAAAGCATGATGCTGGGGGGCGTGGTTTTTTTAACGATTGCCACAGCCGACACCCTCTATAGATGGCTGGGACATTAATCAAAAAAAAGCCCCATGGCCAAACAGGCCACAGGGCAAAAAATTGGCTGGATGCGACCAACCAAAGGAGCTCTTTACGTTACTGGGCAGTCGCCACGACGGTGTCTGGTTTCCAGCCACCCCCTAGCGCCTTGTAGATCGCCACAATCCCGCGATACAGGTCGACTTCGGCCTGGGCCTGGGAGTCTTCGGCGGCCAGGCGTTCGCGTTGGGCGTCGAGCAGGACCAGGAAGTCCACGGTGCCTTCGCGGTAGCGGATCGCGGCGAGGTCGGCGGCGGCGCGGCTGGATTCGCTTTGACGGATCAGCGAGACCAGGCGTTGCTGGCGCTTGCCGTAATCACTGAAAGCATTCTCGGACTCTTCCAAGGCCAGTAACACTTGCTGCTCGTAGGTCGCCAGGGCGCCATCGGCTTCGGCGTCTGCGCCGCGCAGGCGGGCACGCACGCTGCCCAGGTCAAAGGCGGCCCAGGTAATGCTTGGGCCGAGGGCCCAGGCATTCGCGGCCGATGAGCCGATCTGCGAACCCCGCCCGGCGGTAAAACCGAGGAAGCCGCTGAGGCTGACCCGTGGGAACAGGTCGGCCTTGGCCACGCCGATGCGCGCGGTGGCGGCGGCGAGTTTGCGTTCGGCGCTGAGGATGTCCGGGCGTCGTTGCAGCAGTTGCCCTGGATCGCCGATCGGCAGCGCCTTGGCAATCGCCGGCAAGTCTTTCGGGCTCAGGTCCACGGTCAGCTTGTCGGGGCGCTGGCCGAGGAGGGTGGCGATGCGGTTACGCTCGCGCACTTGCTCGGCTTGCAGTTGCGGCACGCTGGCTTCCACCGCCGCCAGGCGTGCGTCGGCACGCTCCACGTCGAGTTGATCGCCCACACCGGCGTCGCGCAGGCTGACGGTGATGGTGCGTGACTCCTGTTGGTTCTTCAGGTTGTCCAAGGCGATGCGTTCACGCAACTGCGCGCCACGCAGTTGACCGTAGGCGTCCACCAGTTCGGCAATCATCGTGACTTGCAGTTGGTAGAGATCGGCTTCGGCGGCCTGCTGGTCGGCGTCGGTGGCTTCCAGGTTACGCTGGATGCGCCCGAACAGGTCCAGTTCCCAGGCCATGTCCAGGCCCAGGTCATACCGCTCGCTGTTCACCCGCCGGGTGGTCTGGCCAGGGATTTGCCCCTTGGCCAGGTCACTGCTGGCGCGGCTGGTAATCGTCGGCATGGCGTCGTTGCTGGCGTCGTCGCGGATCGCCCGTGCAGCGCGCAGGCGGGCAAAGGCGACGCGCAGGTCACGGTTGCCTTGCAGCGATTGCGTGACCAACTGGTTGAGGGTCGGATCGTCGAACTGTTGCCACCAGATGCCTTCGAACTTGGCGTGGTCATACTGTTTGGCATCCGCGGCGGCGGTGATATTCGCCGCCTCCGGGGTCTGGGTTTTGTAGTCCGGGCCCACGGCACAGGCGCTCAGCGCCAGGACCAGCAAGCTCGGCAGAAAGACTTTCACACTCATTGCTGTGTCTCCAGCTTCAAGGCCTTGGCCGCTTTGCGCGCTTCGCTGCGCTCCACATAGCGACGGATCAGTACGTAGAACACTGGCGTCAGCAACAGACCGAAGAAGGTCACACCGATCATCCCGGAGAACACCGCCACACCCATGGCATGCCGCATCTCGGCACCGGCACCGGTGGACAGCACCAAGGGCACCACGCCCATGATGAAGGCGAACGAGGTCATCAGGATCGGCCGCAGACGCAGACGGCAGGCTTCCAGCACCGCAGCGAGCGGGTCGAGGCCTTCCTGCTGTTTGTCCTTGGCAAACTCGACGATCAGAATCGCGTTCTTACAGGCCAGGCCCACCAGTACAATCAGGCCGATCTGGGTGAAGATGTTGTTGTCGCCGCCCGAGATGATCACCCCGGTGATGGCCGACAGCAGCGTCATCGGTACGATCAGGATCACCGCCAGTGGCAGGCTCCAGCTTTCGTATTGGGCGGCCAGTACCAGGAACGCCAGCAGTACGCAGAGCGGGAATACGAACAGCGCGGTGTTGCCCGAGAGGATCTGCTGATAGGTCAGGTCGGTCCACTCGTACGTCATGCCGTTGGGCAGTTCATCCTTCAACAGTTTTTCAATCGCCGCCTGGGCCTGGCCGGAGCTGTAGCCCGGTGCCGCGTTGCCGTTGATTTCAGCGGTGATAAAGCCGTTGTAGTGCATCACGCGGTCTGGCCCTGAGGTGTCGCTGACCTTGATGAAGGTGGCCAGTGGGATCATCTCGCCTTTGTTGTTACGCACTTTCAGCTGGCCGATCTGGTCGGAGTCCTGACGGAACTGTTGTTCAGCCTGCACGTTGACCTGATAGGTACGCCCGAAGCGGTTGAAGTCGTTGGCATACAACGAACCCAGGTACACCTGCAGGGTGTCGAAGATGTCGCTGATTGCCACGCCATGGGTCTTGGCCTTTTCACGGTCGATGGCCGCGTCGACCTGTGGCACGTTGACCGTGTAGCTGGTGAACAGGCCGAACAACTCCGGCACGCCACGGCTCTTGGTGATGACGTTCTGCACTTCTTTGTACAGCTCGTCATAGCCGAGGTTGCCACGGTCTTCGATCTGCAGGCGGAACCCGCCGATGGTGCCCAGCCCCTGTACCGGCGGCGGTGGGAAGATCGCCATGTAGGCTTCTTCGATGCCGCTGTACTTGCCGTTCAATGCACCGGCAATTGCCCCGGCGGACATGCTCGGGTCTTTGCGCTCATCGAACGGTTTCAAGGTCACGAACACGATGCCGCTGTTCGGGCTGTTGGTGAATCCGTTGATCGACAGGCCCGGGAAGGCAATCGCGGCTTCCACGCCGGGTTGCTTCAGGGCGATGTCCGACATGCGCTTCATCACGTTTTCGGTGCGGTCCAGGCTCGCAGCGTCGGGCAGTTGGGCGAAGGCCACCAGGTATTGCTTGTCCTGGGCCGGTACGAAACCGGTCGGGGTGTGGGCAAACCCGAAGAAGGTCAGCACCATCAGGCCGGCGTACACGAACAGGGCAATGCCCGTGCCGCGAATCACCCGGCGTACGGTACCCACGTAGCCATGGCTGGCTTTCTCGAAAAAGCGGTTGAAGGGACGGAACAGCCAGCCGCCAAAGAGCTTGTCGAGGAACTTCGAGAAGCGATCCTTCGGCGCATCGTGACCGCGCAGCAACACGGCGGCCAGGGCAGGGGACAGGGTCAGCGAGTTGAACGCCGAGATCACCGTCGAGATCGCAATGGTCAAGGCGAACTGTTTGTAGAACTGGCCGGTCAAGCCACTGATAAAGGCGGCTGGAATGAACACCGCACACAGCACCAGCGCCGTGGCGATGATCGGGCCGGTCACTTCACTCATGGCTTTTTCAGTCGCCGGGAACGGCGCCAGGCCCAGCTCGATATTACGTTCGACGTTCTCCACCACCACGATGGCGTCGTCCACCACGATGCCGATGGCCAGTACCAGGCCGAACAATGACAGCGCGTTGAGCGAGAACCCGAACAGGTGCATCACCGCAAACGTACCGATCAACGATACCGGTACTGCCACCAACGGAATGATCGAGGCGCGCCAGGTCTGCAGGAACAGGATCACCACCAGCACCACGAGGATCAGTGCTTCGAACAGGGTATGCACGACCGCTTCGATGGAACCGCGCACAAAGATCGTCGGGTCATAGGCGATACGGTAATCCATGCCCGCCGGAAAGCTCTTTTTCAACTCGGCCATCTTGGCGCGCACATCGTTGGAGATGTCGATGGCGTTCGAGCCGGGGCGCTGGAAAATCGGAATCGCGACGGCTGGCTGGTTATCGATCAGCGAGCGCAGCGCATATTGGCTGGACCCCAGCTCGACGCGGGCGATGTCCTTGAGGCGCGTGATTTCACCGTTGGCGCCGGCGCGGATCACAATGTTCTCGAACTCTTCCTCGGTGACCAGGCGACCCTGGGTATTGACCGACAACTGGAAGCTGGTATCCGTTGGAGCAGGCTGGGCGCCCAGGGCACCGGCTGCTACCTGGCGGTTCTGCTCGCGGATCGCGGTGACCACATCGGTCGCGGTCAGGTTGCGCGAGGCGGTCTTGTTCGGATCCAGCCAGACACGCAGGGAGTAGTCGCCCATGCCGAACAACTGCACGTCGCCCACGCCACCCAAGCGGGCCAGCTCATCCTTGATATTGAGGATCGCGTAGTTGGACAGGTACAGCATGTCGTAACGCTGATCTGGCGAGGTCAAGTGCACCACCATGGTCAGGTCGGGGGAGGCCTTGTCCACGGTAATACCGATGCGCGTCACTTCCTCAGGCAATTTTGGCTGAGTCCGCGTCACACGGTTTTGCACCTGCACCTGCGCGTTGTCCAGGTCGGTGCCCAGGGCGAAGGTGATGGTCAGGGTCAGCTTGCCGTCGGCGGTCGACTGCGAGGACATGTACAGCATGTTCTCGACGCCGGTGATGGCTTGCTCCAACGGCGCGGCCACGGTTTCACCGATGACCTTGGGGTTGGCGCCCGGGAAGTTGGCGCGTACCACCACGGTGGGCGGCACCACTTCCGGGTATTCGCTGATCGGCAACTGGAACAGCGAGATCGCACCGGCGATCAGGATCAGCAGCGACAGCACCGCTGCGAAGATCGGCCGCGAAATGAAGAACTTGGAAAAATTCATCTTGAGTCGTATCCCTTAACCGCGTGGAGTCGCAGCGCTGGCAAGTTTGGGCGCGGTTTTGTCCGGCGTCACTTGTTCCAGGTTGCTGGCTTCAAGCGCTTGTCGTTGTTGGGCCAAGGCGGCGAGGGTTTCCTTGCTGGCCATCGGAATGGTTTCCGGGGCGACCGGCGAGCCGGGGCGCGCGCGTTGCAGGCCCTTGACGATAATGGTGTCGTCCTTGTTCAGGCCGCTGCGCACAATACGCAAGCCTTCGATCTTCGGCCCCAGCTCCACCGCGCGATAAGCCGGCTTGTCGCCTTCCATCACCAGTACGAACTTCTTGCCCAGGTCGGTACCCACGGCCTCGTCGTTGATCAGTACGGCGGAGTAGGTGCCGCTGCCGACCAGTTTCAGGCGTGCGTACAGGCCAGGGGTGTATTCGCCTTTGCTGTTATCGAACACGGCGCGGCCACGGATGGTGCCGGTGGCCGGGTTGACCTGGTTGTCGACAAAGTTCATCTGGCCCAGGTGCGGGTTGCCGGTTTCATTCGACAGGCCCAGGTACACCGGGGTGGTCGCCCCGCGACGGCCCTGGCGAGCCAGCTCGGTGTACTTGAGGTACACGCGCTCATCGGCGTCGAAGTAGGCGTAGACCTTGTCGGTGGAGACCACGCTGGTCAGCGCGGTGACATCGGCGGTCACCAGGTTGCCGGCGGTGATTTCGGCACGGCTGACGCGGCCGCTGATCGGCGAGGTGACGCGGGTAAAGCTCAGGTTCAGCTTGGCCAGGTCCAACTGCGCCTGGATCCCGGCGACGGCGGCGCGGGCTTCCTGGGCGGCGGTGGTGCGCGAGTCGGCCAGTTCGGCGGAGATCGCATTGCTCTGGCGCAGGCGCTCGCCGCGTTGGGCTTCGTTATCGCTGCGGGTGGCTGCGGCTTTGGTTTGCGCCAGTTGGGCTTCGAGGCGGCGCACTTCGGCCTGGAATGGACGTGGGTCGATCTGGAACAGCAGGTCGCCTTTCTTGACCAAAGCGCCTTCGGTGAAAGCGACTTGGTCAATCTGGCCAGAAACCCGTGGACGAATCTGTACGGTCTCGGGCGCTTCCAGGCGACCGGTGAACTCGTCCCACTCGTTGACCGGTTGTTCGAGTACCTTGGCCACGCTGACTTTCGCAGCAGGCATGGCGGCCGCTTGTTCCGGCGCCTTGCCGCACGCGCTCATCACTACCACGGCCAAAATCGCCAAGGGAAAGCGTAAGTGTTTGAGTGACTGTTCCATGAGGTGCATCCGCCAATGTATTTGAGATGGGCGGATCATGCGCGGCGAGGCGGTATGTCACGAATCGAATGAAGCAAAGGTAACTATCATTCGGAATGATATAAGCGCGTTGTCAGCCCTCTAGCATGCAGGTTTCATTAGGCAGCTATCAATGTGATTGATAGCAACGGTGTGTTGCACGGGCTGCAAGGAACTTATCCGGGCTTACGTTGTGCCCTCAGCCGTCAACTGCGCGGCGATACGTTCTATCAGCAGGCGCACGCGCCTGGGCTGGACCCGCGAGGGCGGGTAGACGATGTTCAGTGCGGTGCCACCCAGGTCGTAGTCCTTGAGTACTTCGACCAAGCGCCCGGCATCGAGGTCGGCGCGCACATCCCACACCGATTTCAAGCACAGGCCATGGCCGGCCAGGCACCATTGCCGGACCAGCGCGCCGTCATTCGCCACGCGGCGGCCACTCACCAGGATGCGGTGTGTCTTGCCGTGCAGCTTGAAGGTCCATTCCCGCGCGATATTGATACCGAAGCGCATGACCAGGCATTCATGTCGGGTCAAGTCCTCGGGGTGTTGCGGGGTGCCATGCCGGGCCAGGTACAGCGGTGACGCACACACGACACGTCGGTTTTCACCGATCAGCCGGGCATGCAGCGTGCTGTCGGCCAACGCGCCGAAGCGCACGGCGAAATCGATTCCCTGGCTGACGGGATCGACGTAGCCGTCGCTGAGGTTCAGGTCGATGCTGACCTGCGGGTACTCCTGCATAAACTGCGCAAGGATCGGCTCGATGTATTGGCGGCCCAGGTCTTCCGGGGCGCTGAGGCGGATCGGCCCGGAAATTCTCTGGGTGCCCAAGCGAATGCTGTTGTGCAACTCATCCGCCTCCGCCAGCAGGCGCCGGGCGCCATCGACCAGCAGGCGGCCTTCATCCGTGAGGTTGATCGCGCGGGTGGTGCGGTTGAGCAGGCTGGCACCGTAGAAACTCTCCAACTGCGCCAGCCGTTCCGACACGGAGGCCGGGGATAAACCCAGTTCCCGGCCGGCCGCGGATAACCCGCCTTTCTCGACAATCAGCAAAAACAGCTCAAGGTTCTTCAGTAGCATTATTCGGTTTTTCCGAAAGTGATTTTTGATTTGCGCTCAATTATCAAAATAAACCTAAAGGCTTAGGGTTGCATCCGTGTTTATCCAACGGAGTGACGCTCATGTCATACGTGAACCTGCAACGGCGTACTTTCCTGGCCCAGGCGGGCGCCGGTGCCGCGGTACTAACCGCGGGATCGTTGCTCGGCACGGCCAACGCGGCCACGGCGCCAACGGACGCTGCCCCAGCGGCAAGCGTACGCCGGGCCAAGGGCGGCTTCTGGCCGGGCAATACGCGCCTGGTGGTGTCAGTGTCGATGCAATTCGAAGCCGGCGGGCAACCGCTCAAGGGCACCGACAGCCCGTTTCCCCCTGTGGATTTTCCCGACAACGTGCCCGCCGATCCGGCCACCAATACCTGGTTCGCCTACGGCTACCGCGAAGGTATTCCCAGGCTGCTCGACCTCTGGGACCGACATGGCGTCAAGGTCACCAGCCACATGATCGGGGACGCGGTAAAGCGCCACCCTGAATTGGCCCGCGAGATCGTCGCGCGCGGCCATGAAGCCTCCGGCCATGGCCCGCGCTGGAGCTCGCAATTTGCCATGAGCCGTGATGAAGAACGCACGTTCCTGCGCCAGGCCGCCCGCATGCTGCAAGACGTCACCGGCCAACCGGTCAGCGGCTACAACTGCAATTGGTTGCGCCGCGGCCCCAATACCTTGTCGTTGCTGCAAGAGCTGGGCTACGTCTATCACATCGATGATGTGAGCCGTGACGAGCCGTTTATCGAACAAGTCAACGGCAAGGACTTTGTGGTGGTGCCGTACACCTTGCGCAACAACGACATTGTCCTGATCGAAGGCCGCAACTACTCACCGTCGCAGTTCCTGGAACAGGTGAAGCTGGATTTCGACCAGCTGTACGAAGAGGCCGGCAGCCGGCGCCGCATGATGTCGATCAGTGCCCACGACCGCATCAGCGGTACGCCGCAAATGGTCAGGGTCTGGGATGAGTTCCTGCGCTACGCCAACAGCCACCCCGGCGTCGCCTTCATGCGCAAGGACGCGATCGCGCAATACACCCTCAAGAGCCCCCTCAGCGTCAGGGAAGGCGAGACGATTTGAACCGTCCCCCACACAAGGAAACAGCAGCATGAAACACTCAGCAATATCGCGCTTTGGCATTGTCACTACGCTCCTGGCCTCGTCGTTTTGCAGCACGGTCATGGCGGCAACCCCCGAGCTGGTGAAGCCGGGCGTGCGGGTGATCGACAACAGCCTGTCGGCCGTACAGCGGGCCAGCATGGAAACCGCCGCCCTGCGCTATGACACCTTCTGGAATACCGGTGACGAACGCCTGGCGCTGCAAGCCCTGGCCGATGATTTCGTCGACAAAACCCCGCCGCCCGGTCGCCAACCCGGCCCGCAGGGCGCGTTGCTGGCGTCGCGGACCTTTCGCGGTGCGGTGCCGGACCTGCGTTGCGAGGTCGAACAGATGATCCTTGCCGGTGACCGGGTGGTGGTGCACCTGCATTTTCGCGGGCATTTCACCGGTACATTCGGCCAGATCAAGGGGGCCGGGCAACCGGTGGATTTTATCGCCACCGATATCTACCAGATCGAAAACGGCAAGATCGCCGCCAACTGGCACATCGAAGACAACCTGAGTGTGATGAAACAGCTGGGCGCGCTCTGACGCCTGAGAGGGGCAGGGCAGACACTTCGGGCCAGGTCGAAGCATCCTGGGGTGGCAATTCCCTATAGTTGGGGCTTCTATTATTGCAGTGTTGCCCCCTGAGGAAACTCCATGACTTCGTCTATCGATCCTGGCCTGTTGGGTATTTATGAAGCTTGGCACACCACCGTCTGTGCGGGCGACCTCGCGGCCACTGCAGCGCTGTACGCAGAACACGCGGTGTTCGAGACACCCCTGGTGCTGGCGATCTACCCCGACCACGGCAGCGGGGTACTGGTGGGGCGCGACGTGATCCAACGGTTCATGGAAGACAGCAAGCGCAAGTTCCCCAGTGACTTGGCCGAGTGGTATCGCAGCGACAAAGCGTTCATCAATGGTCGCAACCTGACCTGGGAGTACCCGCGCAAGACGCCCAAAGGCGAACAGGTCGACCTGATGGAAATGATGGAGATCGAAAACGGCCTGATCACCTATCACCGCGTGTATTGGGGCTGGTACGGCGTGCGGTTGCTGGCGCCTGTCCTGGCCAAGGCGCATACGTTGTGACGCGGCGGGCGACGGTCGCCATCATTGGTGGCTCAGTCACCGGCGTTGCGGCCTTTATCAAGCTGGTGCGCACGGGCGTGGCGGGTTGCATCGAGATCATCGATCCCGAAGGGCTGGCGGATTCAATCGCCTTCACGGCCTCCCAGGACACGCTGTTGTGCAATACCTCGGTGCAGACCATGTCGGTGCTGGACGACGACATGCATGACTTCCAGCACTACCTGCGGGCCCAAGGCATCGATGCCGGTGAACAGGCGTTTGTGCCGCGGGCCTGGGTGTCGGGCTACCTCAAACAGCGGTATGCCGAGTATCGCGACCTGGCCGAGGCCCGGGGCATCGAGCACCGGGTGGTGCGTGCGGCGGTGCGCCATATCAAGCCGGTCGCCCACGGTGAATACCGCTTGGAACTGGAGGATGGCAGCCAGCGTTCAGCCTCGGCGGTGCTGGTATGCACCGGCAGCGCGGCGCCGTTTGTGCCGCCGCTGGTGACCCCGCACCTGGGCGCACCGGGGATTTTCGCGACGCCGTACCCGACCCGGTCCTGGTTGGCGAGCCTGACCCGGCCTTCGCGGGTATTGGTGCTGGGCAGTCGGTTGTCGGCCATCGATAGCGTGCTGCTGTTGTGCGGCGCGGGGCACCAGGTGCTGATGGCTTCGCCGTCCGGGCGTTTGCCGGGCGTGCGCACGGGCACTCCCCGACGGTGCACGGCGAGCCTGGATGAAGCGCGGTTTGCCCGACTGGACCTGGAAAGCCCCAAGCTGTACTGGCATTTGCTGCGCATCGTCGCGCGTTCGGC
This sequence comes from Pseudomonas sp. FG86, assembly GCF_057808775.1. Lineage (NCBI taxonomy): Bacteria > Pseudomonadati > Pseudomonadota > Gammaproteobacteria > Pseudomonadales > Pseudomonadaceae > Pseudomonas > Pseudomonas sp. FG86. The sequence continues at coordinate 11,632 of NZ_JBMDIS010000049.1, forward strand.
CAAGGCCATCAGTGGCCGCTCGTTGCGTGCGCAGATCGATCGCAGTGCCGAGCCTGTCCAGCGCCTGCGCGGTGAAATCGCCCTGGCCGAGGGGGGCGCGACAGACTGGCAAAACCTGCTGGTGCAGTGCATGGACCTGGCCGACATCAAGCTGCGCGCCGCGCCGCCGGCAGTCAGGCTGGCGGCGCTGCAAAACTGCTGGGAAGCGGTTGGGCGCTACCTGTTCGCGGTGCCGTTGCAGACCGCGACCACCCTGTTGCGCCTGATCGATCAAGGGCAGCTGCAATTGGCGCCCCAGTTGCCGACGACGCTGGAGTGGCAGGGCAGATGGCAGGCCCGTGACCGCCATGGGCATGTCGAGGTGGTCGACGCCGTGGTCTGCGCCACCGGCTTTCACAAGCAACCGTTCCATGCCACCCCGGACGGCCTGGCCCTGCACGTGACGCCCGCCACGCCCTGCACGCCCCCCGAAGTGTCTGCGCAATTGCAGGTCAGCTTGCCGGGCGCCGGGGCGCCGGAAAACATCTGGCTGCTGGGCGTGGCCTCCTACCTGGCGGCGCCGATGGTCAATTCGGTGTACCAATCGGTGCGTCAGGCGGGCGAGGTGGTGGTGATGCTCGGCGAGCACTTTTCATTAATGGACGAACAGGCAACCGAGGCAGTGGCATGAAAGTGTATGGCGACAGAGGTTCGAGCAATACCCGGCGTGTGCTGACCACGGCCGCTTACCTGGGGCTGGACGTGGAATTCGTGTTCCTCGACCTGTTCAGCGGCCAGAACCGTACGCCGGAGTACCTGGCGCTCAACCCGAACGGCACGATCCCGACCTTTGTCGACGGCGACGTGGTGCTGTTCGAGGCGTCGGCCATCATGATTTACCTGGCGGAACAGGCCGGTTCGTCGTTGTTGCCCTCGGGCAAGGCCAAGTACGAAACCCTCAAGTGGATGTTCTGGGCCGCCGAGCATTTTCGCCGCGGGCCCACGGTGCTGATCGAACAGCGTTTCATGGAGCGCCTGAAGGGGCATGCCGAAAACCCGACCCTGGTTGCGGAAGCCCTGCACGCCATCCACCGCTACACCGCCGTGCTCGAGGGGCACCTGAGTACCCGCCGGTTTATGGTCGGCGATGGGCTGACCCTGGCCGACATCGACCTGGCGGCGCCCTTGAGCCATATCCCGCGCACCCAGGCGCCGTTCCTGGAGTACCCCCATGTGGCGGCCTGGTATGAGCGGATCAACGCGATTGCCGCCTGGCAGCAGAGCGGGGTTGCCCAGGAGCGCAGGATCCGCGAAATCGAAGGGCTGTTCAGCCCGCGGCGGGAGCCGGCATAAGCCTTTTGCGGGCCGGCGCCATCGCATGCAAGGGCGCCTCCAGATGCCGCAAGTGTTCAATCCCCAAATGCATTTTGAACGCGCGCCAGCCGGCGCCGGTGACGTGCACCGCGCGCGTGCCGGTGGTTCGCCTTAGCCAGCCCAGCTGGCAAAAGGTCTCCAGCAGATGGGCCCCAAGCGGGCCGGCGATGTGGTGCTCGCGTTCGGTCCAGTCCAGGCAACGACGGGCCTGGACGTGGTCCTGGAAGCACGGCTCGCCACTGTCCGGGTTAAGCGATTGCAGCCATTCAATGCCGCGCAGCGTCAGCACATATTCGCGTTCGTTGCGATCGAGGATGTAGCCACGGTCGAGCATGCCCTGGGTCACCGCAACGCCGACCTGGCCGGCCAGGTGGTCGTAGCAGCAACGGGCAAAGCGCAGCTCATGGGCGGCACGGTTGGGCAGGCTGCGCCAGGTACTGGTCTGCGGCGACACCGCCGCCAGGCTTTCCAATACATGGGATACATCAGGGCCGGCCAACTGATAGAAGCGGTTGCGGCCCTTGGTCTCGACCGTGAGCAAACCGCCATCGAGCAACTTCGCCAGGTGTGAACTGGCTGTCTGCGGTGTCACCCCAGCAGCATCGGCCAGGGCACTGGCGGACATGGAACTGCCATCGGCCAGGGTGATGAGGATCACGGCGCGTACAGGCTCGGCGATCAAGTAGGCGATGGATGAAATTTTAGGCTGGGTCATTCCCTTGAACTCCGCGCTTTGCCAGATGATGTCGGGTTTCAGGATGACATAAACACCAACACTTCGACACAGCCCGAAGCGTTTCAATTGAAAAGCTGCTTATAGTCAAAGCGCCATTATGGATAGGAAAGACGGGGATATGGAACTCAACACGCGCTACCAACGACAGGTACTGATCGCCACCAGCCTCAGCTATGTGGTCGTCATTCTGGATACCTCCATCGTCAACGTGGCACTGGAGTCCATCTCCCAGACGTTCGGCTCGGATATCACCGGCCTGCAATGGGTGATCAACGCTTACACCCTGACCTTTGCCAGCCTGCTGCTGACGGGCGGCTTGCTCGGCGACCGCTACGGAGCAAAGAAAATCTACGCCGTCGGCCTCGGCCTGTTTGCGCTGGCCTCGGGCTTATGCGGGCTGGCCAACGATCTGCCTGAACTGGTGGGCGCACGCGTCCTGCAAGGGGTAGGGGCCGCGCTGCTGGTGCCATGCTCCTTGATGCTGATCAACAGCGCCTACCCACAGACCCACCAGCGTGCCAGTGCCATCGGCGTGTGGGCAGGCTGCGGTGGTATTGCCATGGCGGCCGGCCCCTTGGTGGGTGGGGTGCTGATCGAACTGTTCGGCTGGCGCAGTATTTTCCTGATCAACGTGCCGATTGCCCTGGTCGGCGTCTGGCTGACGTCGCGCATCCCATCTTCAGCGCCCCTGGCGCCCAACCGCCACTTGGATGTCACGGGGCAAATCACCGCCATTATTGCGCTGGCGACCTCGGTGGCCGTGCTGATCGAAGGGGCCAAACTGGGGTGGAATTCCGAGTGGGTCTACGTCGGGGTGTTTGTCGCGTGTATCGCCTGGTGCGCGTTCCTGGTGACCGAGAGCCGGCACAAGGACCCGATGCTGCCGCTGCATTACTTCCGTAACCCGGTGTTTTCCGGGGCAACGTTCCTGTCGCTGGTCTCGGCCCTGGTGTTCTACGGGTTGTTTTTCCTGCTCAGCCTGTACTTCCAGACCGACCGGGGCTGGTCACCATTGGAGACGGGCCTGGCGTTCCTGCCATTGACCGCCATGGTCACCCTCGGCAGCTTCACCTGCGGCCGGTTGACCCGGGCCTATGGCGCCCGCGCCGTGCTGTGTGCGGGGTTCGGCCTGTACACCCTGGGGTTCATCGGCCTGTTCGCGTTGGCCGTCGATGCGCCGTACTGGCGCATCGCACTGTGTTACCCGGCGGTGGGGTTCGGTGCGGGGATCATTACGCCGGCCGCCACTTCCGTGCTCATGAGTGTGGTTGATCGTGCCAAGGCCGGGGTGGCCGCAGGCACGCTCAATGCCAGTCGACAAAGTGGTTCAGCCTTTGGCGTGGCGATCTTCGGGGCCCTGCTGACCTCGATCGAACCGCGTAGCGATGCCATCTACCTCGCTGTCAGCGTTGCGATCGGCTTGTCATTGCTGGCCATGATGCTGTCCGCCCTGGTGCTCAAGGTGCCAGCTGCGCACCCCGTGAAAAACTGATGCGTTTGCATTTGTAAAACCATTGCCCAGCACGCCTTCGTGAATGCCGCGAGGCGCCGCTGCACCTGAAAAACATCATCACTAGGGATAATGATCATGAATGTGCTCTCTGCGGCAGCCGTTGTAGATATAGCGGGAATCGGCATTGGCCCGGCTAATTTGAGCCTGGCGGCGCTGGCCCAGCCCAAACCCGGCCTCACCGCGACGTTTTTCGAGCGCAGCAGCGAATTTCAATGGCATGCGGGGATGATGGTGCCCGACGCCATGTTGCAGGTGCACTACCTCAAGGACCTGGTCAGCCTGGTGGACCCGTCCAATCCACTGTCGTTCCTCGCCTACCTGGCCAAGCAAAAACAGTTGTTGAGCTTTATCAACGCCAATTTCGATCAAGTGCTGCGCCGCGAATTCAACCAGTACTACCGCTGGGCCTGTACCCAGCTGCCCAACCTGCATTTCAACAGCGAAGTGCGCTCGGTGGAGTTCGAGAACGGGCTGTTCCTGCTCAAGGGCGATACCTGGGTCCAGCCGGCGCGCAACCTGGTGCTGGGCACCGGGCAACAGCCTTCGATCCCGGCATTCGCGCGCCCACACCTGGGCGACACGCTGTTCCATTCCTCCCAGTACATGACCCGCAAGCGCAGCCTGAAAGACAAACGCGTGGTGGTGATCGGCGGCGGCCAGACCGGCGCCGAGATCATTCAGCACCTGCTGTCCGACACCAGCGCGCTACCGGCCAGCGTGACCTGGGTGTCGCGGCGCTGGAATTTCTCACCGCTGGATGAGTCGCCCTTTACCAACGAGCTGTATACCCCGCAATACAGCGACCACTTCTTTGCCCAACCTGAGGCCGTGCGCCAGTCGCTGCTGGTCGAACAGAAACTGGCGAGCGACGGCATCTCCCAATCGTTGTTGCAATCGATTTACCGCCGCCTGTACGAGCTCAAGCACGTGCTGCATCACCCTTGCAAAATCCGCTTGTTGCCGGGCCGCGAGTTGACCGCAGTCCAGCAGCGACCCCATCACTGGAGCCTGTCGCTGGTGCATGGGCACAGCCATGTGCAGGAAGAGCTGAGTGCCGACATGGCGGTGCTGTGCACCGGGTACGCCTACCAGATGCCGGAATGCCTGGGGGCGATCGAGCCACGCATCACCCGGCGCAATGGCGAATACCTGTTCAACCAGGACTACTCCGTGCAGTGGGACGGCCCGCAGGGGTCGGCCATCTACGTGCAAAACGCCGCGCGCAGCCAGAAAGGCATCGCCGACCCGAACCTGGGCCTGATTCCCTGGCGCTGCGCAAACATCCTCAACAGCGTCAGCGGGCAAGCCCTGTACGACCTGGACGAACCCGAGGCGTTCGTCCAATGGGGCCCCAGCGCTGCCTTCGACGAGGTCAGCGACGCGCGTTTCGATCGCCTGACCGCCCTCGCCAACTAGACCCAGGAGCCCGGCCATGGAGCCCATCACACTACCGCCCAACGGCAACGCCCCGGTCATTCGCGAAACCAAGGAACCGGTGGCGCTGCAAGGCGTGCACCTGTACCTGCACCACTTTTCCGGCAAATTGGTCAACGCCCCGATCCAGTCCTCGCGTTTCACCATCGATCCCGACTGCGCAACGGATGAAGACAGGCACGCAGTCAACGAGATCTGGTTTATCAGCGGCGGCGACCTCAACGTGTTCTACGACGGTACCTGGCACGCGGTAAAAAATGGCGACAGTTTGTATTTTGCCCCCTGGCGCCCACATTTAGCGCGCAACACTGGCACCGCGCAGGTCCAGGTGTTTTCGGTGTGGTGGGCATGAGCATGCAGCAGGATTTCGACCTGGTGATTGTCGGCGGCGGCATTATCGGCGCCTGGGCCTTGCACCACGCGGTACAGCGTTACCCGCACTGGCGGATTCTGTTGATCGACCGCTACCGCATCGGCGATGGGGCGACCTCGCATTCGGCGGGGGTGCTGCTGGCCACCGGGCGCTCGGCACGCGAACGGCGCCTGGCCGGGGAAAGTGCCGGGTTGTACCGCGCGCTGCGTGATCGGTTGGGCATCCGCACCAGCCAGGCGCCGGTGTACTGGCTGGCGGATCGCAGCCTGACGCCCGAGATTCAGCAGGCCGTGGTCGAGGCCACGGTCGAGCCCGCCGACCTGTCGGCCGCCGACCTCGGTGAACGCCTGGGCGCGCCGCTCACTGTGGGCACGGCCGAGTGCCTGTTGCGCGGCGGCACCGCCGAAAGCTACGAGCCGCCTTGGGTGGCGCGGTTGCTGATCAGCCAGAGCCTGGCCAGCGCCCAGGTGCGCTGCATCGAGGGCGTGGGGGTGCAGCGTATCGATGCGCAGGGCAGCGGTTCGCGTATCACCCTGGCCGATGGCGCCAGCGTGCGCGCCCGACGCACCCTGGTTGCCACCGGGCCATGGGTCAGCGAGTCGCCGTTTGCCGCACTCGCTACCGAGCACGGGCTACGGGTCAAGAAGGTGGTGGCCTTGCATATCGATGGCGTACCGCCGGCGAATGCCGCGGCGTTGTTCCTGCCGCAATCGGATGCGTACCTGATGCCACTGGCCGCGCGCAACCAATGGCTGTTCAGCTTCCGTTGTGATGAATGGGATGTGGCGCCGCGCAAGCACGCGCTGGAAATCACTCCCCACGACCGGGACGTCGCCAACCGCACGCTGGCGCACTACCTGCCGGCATTGGTGGCGCGGTGTCGCGGCGGCCGGGTGTTCTGCGACAGCTACAGCCCCAGCGGCGAATCGCGGGTGAGCTTCGACCCGGTGCACCACCTGGTATTTGCCGGTGCCGGCAGTGGTGCGGGTTTCCGCCTGGCCCCCGGCATTGCCCGCGAGGCCCTCGATTTGATCGTGGCTCATCGGCCCGATACGGCGGCCATCGCCGAACCCACACTTTCCGCTGCCTCGATGGATTGAAAAGATGACTGCTATCACCGCGCAAAAATTCTTCCTGATGCCGATTCCTCCCACGCCCAACGGCAGGTTGCACCTGGGCCACATTGCCGGTCCCTACTTGCGCATGGACATGCTCGGGCGCTACCTGCGCACCCAGGGGCACAGTGTCGATGTGGTCTCGGCGGTAGACGGCTTCGACTCCTACGTCCTGTGGAAAGGCGTGCAGGAGCAGCGCGCGCCCGAAGAGGTGGTGCGTGACTACCACGGGCAGATCGCCAACGACCTGCGCGCGCTGGATGTCGAGGTCGATGACTTCCTCGACCTGGTGCAAGGCCCGTACGCCGCGCAGCATGCAGACAATGCCCGGCGCACGGTCGAGCGCCTGGTGGCGTTGGGCGTGACCGAAACCGTGGTCGAACGTGTGCTGTATTGCCCGCATACCCGTCGCTACATGGCCGGCGCGTGGCTGGTGGGGCAGTGCCCGTATTGCCAGGCCGGGGCTGGCGGCTACTTCTGTGAAGCCTGCGGTGCCTTGTTCCGCCCGGAAACCATGCTCAATCCCCAGCCGCGCATGGGCGACAGCCCGTTGCAGTGGGTCGAGGTCGAAAGTCTGTTCCTGAAAGTGGCCCACCCCGACCAGTTGCTGCGGCGCATGGCGGCGTCCGGTGCGCCGGCGTCGATCATCGAGGTGATCGCGCGCTTCCTGGAACGCGAAAATGGCCGCGTGCGGCTGACTGCACCCGGCGACTGGGGTGTGGCCTGGAGCCCGGATCGTTTTGACAACCCACGCGTGTTGTTCGAGTCCGGCTGGGAATACGCACTGACCTGCGCCGACCGTGCCCGCGAGCACTCCCCGGAGCACGGCCACGCCATGCTGCGCAGCAGCGAGGTGACCACGCTGGTCAGCTTTGGTATCGATAACGCGGTGTTGCTGCTGGCGGGCAGCGTGGCGGTGATGGATGCCCTGCAGGATCACCAGTCGTTTGACTACGTGTTGACCAACTACTTCTACAACCTGCAAGGCGCGAAGTTTTCCACCAGCCGCCTGCATGTGGTCTGGGCCGCCGATATCGTCGAAAAAACCCCGGCCACCAGCGATGGCGTGCGTTATTTCCTCTGCCGCGAAAGCCCCGAACTGGGCGAAACCAATTTCGCCGTGGAGGAGTTTGTCGAGGTGGTCAATGTGGACCTGGCCGGTGCCCTCGACCGGCGTGTCGACCTGGCCCTCGGCAGCCTCGATCAGGCCCGGTTGCAGTCCATCGAGCCAGACTTGTTGCCGGGCCTCGAAATGGCCGTTGCGCGCCTGGGCCAGGCGTTCCGGCTCGACGCTGTCTCGGTGCGCGACGCCTGGGAGGTGTTGCACCAGTGGATGCAACGGCCGGACCTGGACGTGACACAGCCTGGGCACGCTTACTTGTGGCTCAAGGGCCTGGCGTACCTGGCCGCGCCGATCATGCCGCGCCTGGCCGAGCACCTGTGGCACCGCCTGGGCCATGACGGTTTGCCGGTGGTCCAGGCGCTGTATGCCGCCTCGCTGCCGAGGCCGGAGACCGTGGCGCGCCCGCGTTTTGCGGCCTTGTCCCCGCTGGCGCTGGCGCCATGCTTGCCGGCCAGCGTGGTGCTGGCGGGTGCATCCAGCGATGCATGAATACGCTGACGTCATCGTGATCGGTGCCGGCACCACCGGTACCAGCGCCGCCTGGCACCTGGCGCGCGCCGGCGCGTCGGTACGGCTGCTGGACAAAGGCGCGATTGCCAGTGGCTCGTCGGGCGCGTCGCCGGGGATCGTGCGCGAGTATTACGCCGACCCTGTCCTCAGCCAACTGGCGGCACGGGGCGTGCGGGCCTATCGCGATTGGCGGCAGCACTATCCCGGCACTTGCGGCTACCAGCGCACGGGGTTCTTGACCGGTATTCCCGCCCGCGAACAAGCGGCCACCCAGGCCAACGTCGAGCATTTGCGCGCGACGGGTGCGGCGCTTGAGTGGTTATCTGCCGAGCAAATGCAGGCGCAGGTGCCAGACCTGATTATCGACGGCCTGGCGGGCGCGGTGTTCGAGCCCGACGCGGGCTATTGCGATCCGCGCCTGACCGCGCGCAGTTTTGCAGCCGGTGCACGGGACCTCGGCGCGGTGATCGACGAGGGGCGGGCGGCACGACGGATCGTGCGCCAGGCCGGGCGCGCCATCGGCGTGCAGACCGACACCGGCTTTATCGCCTGCGCCCATGTGGTCAATGCCGCCGGGCCGTGGGCTGCCACACTGGCTGACGATTGCCAGGCGCCATTGCCGATCCACGCCACCCGGCAAAGCGTCGGCATTGTCCAGGTGGAGGGCGTTGACTCGCCGATGCCAGGCTATTGCGACCGGGAGGCGGGCTTCTACCTGCGCCCGGACCAGCCCGGCCGCTATTTCATCGGCTCGCTGATTGCCGCCGAAGGCGTAGCGATCGACCCGGATAGCTTCGACCGCAGCTTCTGCGACGCCAACGTGCTGGCCTACCGCGACCGCGCCGCCCTGCGCTTGAAGCGCCTGACCGGCGCGCAGGCCACCGGGCGCCGCGTGTCGTTCTTCGACAACACACCGGATGGCAACCCGATTGTCGGGCCCGACCCTCGGCTGCCGGGGCTGTTTGTCGCGGCAGGGTTGTGCGGGCATGGCTTCAAGTTTGCGCCGTTGTTTGGGCAGGCGATTGCGCAGTGGGTATTGCAGGGCGAGATGCCGGCGCAGATGGGGGTGTTTGCGGTAGAGCGATTTCTCGGGAGCGTTCAGTCAACCTAGTTGATCCTGACGTCCGAGCCGGCGATCAGTCGGTGTCGACGATTCGACAAGGCCGAATGCCTGTTAGGACTGTAAGGACTGTTAGGACTGTTAGGACTGTAAGGAATGTAAGGAATGTTAGGACTGTAAGGACTGTAAGGACTGTAAGGAATGTAAGGAATGTAAGGAATGTAAGGACTGTAACTGTGGCGAGCGGGCTTGCCCCGCGTTGGGCTGCGCAGCAGCCCCAAAACCAGGCCCCGCGGTGTGTCAGTTAAAAACACATCGCCTGGAATGGGGCCGCTTCGCGCCCCAACGCGGGGCAAGCCCGCTCGCCACAGCAAGCCCACTGGCCACAACACGAGCGCTCGCCACAACGGCCCTATCTACCGGGGGGCTCAGCCGCGCGCTTCATTTCGAATGAAGGTGCGAAACACGTGATCCCACAGCGGCGAAGAGACCCCGAAGTTCTTCTCGATACCTTTGCGATGGTGCAGATCGTGATTGGCGATCAGCCCTGGAATGAACCGATAAGCCCAATGGTTGGGGCGGTGCATCACGTAGTGCACCGAGATGTAATAGAAATAGCCCACCACCGCACCGACGAATACCGAGGTCAGTTGCCCATACCAGGCCAGCAGTAACAGGACCGCCAGCGCCGAACTGGTTTTCCAGCTGGATACACCGATAAAGGCGAGCACATCGACATGGTGGGTCCAATGCTCGTGGCGATACAGCGAGTGGAACAGAAAACGGTGTACCCCATATTCCACCAACGTCCATCCCAACAACCCGGCAAGCGCCAGGCCGGGATCAAACGGTGCGAGGTAAAGTGCGAGGATCACGAACAGCGGAACGCTGAAAAAGTCGAGGTAGTACGCGACCGATGACATCAGCCATTTGTTTGATGCAGCCATGCGCAGGGTGTCCTTGAATGCCCGATAAGGGGCGGGCGTGCTGTCCGTAGGGGCGCTGAATGTACCCGAAGGTGTGTGCCGTTTGAATGCGCGGCCGCAAATAAATCCTCCCATCCACACCGCGCAAAGCGGCCGAGGCGCTGTTGGTGGCGCAACACCGGTTCAATAAACTGTGCGATTTCACGGGCCCTACGCTTCGCGCGAATGGGGGTAACCCGTTGAATCTACGAGGCTTATGCTTTGGCATGATTTGTGTTGTCAGTGGGTTGGCACTGACCCGACAACGGGAGGGTTAACCCTCACCTTTCATAAGAAACCACACCCATGCACATCCCCTTCAAGCGCACGTTAATCGCCGGCCTGCTGGCCATCGGCACATTTGGCGGGCTGTTGCCCGCCGTGGCCCAGGCGGCCAATGATCAACAGTTCATCCCGTTGGCGACCTATCGGGTCGGCGCCTACGCCTCCAGCGGCATTCCGTGGTGGGCGGGGGAGATTGACTACTTCCGCTACATCAACGAGGTCGAAGGCGGTGTAAACGGCGTCAAGCTGGTCTGGCAGGAGTGCGAGACCGAGTGGAAGACCGATCGCATCATCGAATGCTACGAGCGCTACAAGGCCGGCCTGGACGGCGCGCCCACCGGCTTCTTCTTCACCCATAGCACGCCGGCTTCCTATGCGCTGATGGACCGTGCCGCCGTCGACCATATCCCGTTGATCGATGGCGCCGGCGGGCGTACCGAGTCGACCGATGGCCGCGTGTTCCCCTATGCCTTTCCGTTGCTGCTCAACTACTACGGCCAGGCGTCGGTGGGCATCAACTACATCGCCCAGCGTGAGGGGGGGCTGGACAAGCTCAAGGGCAAGAAGATCGTGACGGTCTACCACGACTCTGCCTATGGCCGTGAAACCCAGGCCGCCATGCAATTGCTTGCAGATAAGTACGGCTTCGAGAACATCCAGATCCCCGTGGCCGACCCTGGCAATGAACAGTCCACCCAATGGCGGCAAGTGCGCCAGATCAATCCGGACTGGGTCTTCCTGCGTACCTGGGGCGTATCCACGCCGGTCGGTATCAAGACCGCCGTACGTTTCGGCATCCCGGTGGATCGCCTGATCGGGGATGTCTGGGCCGGCTCCGAAGCCGACGTGATTCCCGCGGGCACCGCTGCCAAAGGCTACCAGGCACTGGCGCCGTTCCCGGGTGGCGACACCTTTGAAATTCACCGCAGGCTCAAGCAGTTCATCCTTGATCCGGGCAAAAGCAACCTCAAGGACCCCAGTTACTTCGGCAAGGTCTACTACAACATTGGCCTGATCAACGCGGCCATTGCGGTCGAGGCGTTGCGCACCGGCCAGGCCAAGTTCGGCCACCGTGGGTTGAACGGCGAAGAAACGCGCTGGGCGTTCGAGCACCTGGACATCGACGCAGCGCGCATCAAAGCGTTGGGTCTCGAAGGGTTGCTGGCGCCGTTGAAACTGTCCTGCGCCGACCATGAAGGCGGCGGCGCGGCGCGGGTGCAGCAGTGGGACGGGCAAAAGTGGCTGTTGGTGACCGACTGGGTCCAGGCCGACCGCGCCACCTTGCGTCCGTTGATCGAAGCCAAATCCGCTGCGTATGCCCAGGAAAAAGGCATCGCAGCGCGTGACTGCGCGGCCGAGTAGGCCACCGGCTCAGGCGGCGGTGGCCGCCACGCTGCCAGGGATGGCGGCAATCAATTCACGGGTGTAATCGCTGCCCGGCCGGTTGAAGATCTGTTCCACCGTCCCCTGTTCGACCACCTTGCCATTGCGCAGCACCAACACCTCATGCGCAAAGTTGGCCACCACCGACAAGTCGTGGGACACCAGCACATAGGCAATCCCCATTTCCCGCTGTAGCTCTTCGAGCAGGTCGAGGATGTGCGCCTGCACCGACACATCGAGGGCGCTGACCGGCTCGTCGAGCAGCAACAGGTCCGGCTTCAACGCTAGCGCACGGGCGATCGCGACACGCTGGCACTGGCCACCGGACAGCTCGCGCGGCAGGCGATCGAGGAAGCTGACCGGCAGGTGCACGCGACCGATCAGCTCGCGCGCCGCGTGTTCCAGCGCCGCCCCCTTGAGCCGCCCGAACGACACCAGGGGTTCGACAATACTGTCAAACACCGTGAAGCGTGGGTCGAGCGCGGCGAACGGGTTTTGCTGGACCAGTTGCAGGCGTTGACGCAGCGGGCGGAATTCGCGCCAGCTCAGGGTGGTGACGTCTTGCTGCTCGAACCAGACCTGGCCCTGGGTCGGTTTCTCCAGGCCCAGGGCGATGCGCAACGCGGTGCTCTTGCCTGAGCCGGATTCGCCGACGATGGCCAGGGTCTGGCCGGGGTAGACCTGCAGGCTGAGGTCTTGCAGGGCCACGAAGGTGGGGGCTTCGCCCTTCACCTTGGGCAGGCTGAAGGTCTTGCCGACGTTGTGCAGGCGCAGGATCGGTGCGCGCGTTGCATCGGACCTGGCGTGTGGCTCTCGGCGCCTGGCGAACGCGGGAGCGGCGGCGATCAGCGCGCGGGTGTAGTCGTGGCGCGGGTTCGCCAGTATCTGCCGGGGCGGGCCCTGTTCGACCACTTCGCCTTGCTTCATCACCAGGATGCGGTCGGCACGGTCGATGGCCACGCCCAGGTCATGGGTGATGATCAGCAGGGAAATGCCCCGTTCACTGACCAGCCGTTGCAGGTGGTCGAGAATCTTGCGTTGTACGGTGACGTCGAGGGCGCTGGTCGGCTCGTCGGCAATGATCAGGCGGGGGTTGCCGGCCAGGGCGATGGCGATCAGCACGCGCTGGCGCATGCCGCCGGAGAGTTCATGGGGGTACTGGCGGGCCCGCAGGACCGGCTTGTCGATACCCACCTGTTGCAGCAGCTCGACAATATCGGCATCGACGCCGGGGTAGCGCTTGCCCTTGGCCAGGATCAGCGCCTCGGCGATTTGCTGGCCGATGCGCAGGGTCGGGTTGAGGCTGACCATCGGGTCCTGGGGCACCAGCCCGACGGTGCGCCCACGCTGCAAGCGTTTCTGGCGTTCGCTGGCATGGGTCAGTTCGTTGCCGTCTACCCACAGTTGACCCGCGCTGATCTGCGCGTGCTCGGGCAGCAGGCCGAGAATCGCGTTGGCCAGGGTTGATTTGCCCGAGCCCGACTCGCCGACAATCGCGACTGTTTCGCCCTGGGCCATCGACAATGACAGGCGTTGTACCGCCAGCAGGGTCTGGCCGCCGGAGCGGTAGCCGACACTGAGTTGGCGTACATCGATCAACAGGTTGTTATCGGTGGTCATCGCTGGATCTCCTCGAAGGTGCGGGCGATATGGTTGAGGCTGAACACCACGGCCACCAGGAACAGGCCTGGCAGCAACGAGACCCACGGAGCGGTGATCAGGAAGTGCCGACCGTTGGCGATCAAGGTGCCCCATTCCGCTGCCGGTGGCGCAGCACCGAAACCGAGAAAGCTCAAGCCCGCTGTCGCCAGGATCGCGGCGCCGAAATCCAGGGTGGCGAGCACCGCCACCGGGCCCCACGCGTTCGGCAGGATGTGCCGCAGCAAGGTGCGCCGCCAGCTGGCGCCGCCCAGGCGCGCGGCTTCGACGTAGGGCAAGGTCTTGACGCGCAGCACTTCGGCGCGGGTGGTGCGGGCGAACCCCGGAATGATGCCGACGCCCACGGCGATGGCCACCGGCACGGTACCGAAGCCGATAGCGGTGACGATCGCCAGGGCCAGCAGCAGGCCGGGCAGGGCCAGCAAGACATCGATAAAACGCATGAGCACCGCATCGATGCGACCGCCGGCAAAGCCGGACAGGATGCCGAGCCCCAGCCCGCCGACCAGGGCGATCCCAACCGCGAGGAACGCCGCCAGCACTGACAGGCTGGCGCCGTAGACCACGCGGGTGTAGAGGTCGCGCCCCAGCTCATCGGTGCCGAACCAGTGGCCCAGGCTGGGCGCGCTGAGTTTGGCGGCCGGCGCGGTGGCGTAGGGGTCGAAACTGCTCAGCAATGACGGCGACACCGCCGCGACCAGGGCAAACAGCACCACCAGCAGCGCCAGGCTGAAACCGGGGCGGCGCAGCAGGGGCAGCACCGCCGAGGCGGCGCGTTGCAGTCGGCTGCGACGGCGCCAGAGGGGGGGAGCCAGGGTGGTTGGCGCAAGACGCCGGTCAATCGTGGTCATGGTCTAGGACACCTTTGGCGTATGGGAGATGCGCGGGTCGAGCCAGGGATAGAGCAGGTCGACCAGCAGGTTCACCAGCACAAATGCCGCCGCCGAGACGGCAACGATGGCCAGCACCACTGGAATGTCCTGGCGCAGCACCGCTTCCTGCGCCAGGCGGCCGATGCCGGAGCGGGCAAAGATGGTTTCCACCAGCACCGCGCCGGACACCGTATTGCCCACTTGCAGCCCGATCAGGGTGAGAATCGGCAGGGCCGCGTTGCGAAAGCCGTGACGCGCCTGCACCTGGCCACGGCTCAAGCCTTTGGCATAGGCCGTGACGATGTAGGGCTCCTGCCACACCCCTTGGAAACTGCGTTGCAGCACCTGGGCGTACACCGCCGCACTGGGGATCGCCAGGGTGATCGCCGGCAGCACCAGGCTTTCAACCCCGCGGCTGCCGGTGGCGGGAAACCAGCCGAGGCCGAACGCGAATACCTGGATCAGCAGCAGGCCCATCCAGAACACCGGCACTGAAAAGCCCAGCGACGGCAACCGGGTCAACGCGATTTTTAACGGCCGCCAGCGCAGGTACGCAGTCAGGTAGGCCAGGCCGACACCGCCGAGCAGCGACAACACAATCGCCAGCCCGGCCAGGGACAAGGTCTGCGGCAATCGCTCGGCGAGCAGCTCGGCCACCGGTCGATTCAGCGACAGCGACTGGCCGAAGTCACCGTGCAGCGCGCCGAGCAGCAGGTTGAAATACTGCTCGAACACGCCCTGGTCGAGGCCGTAATAAGCGCGGGCCTTGGCCAGGTCTTCGACCGACAGCGCGTCGGCCTCCATGCCCGAGGCGCTGAGCATGATGGACAGGGTGTCGCCCGGCAGCAGGTACAAAATGAAATAGGTGATGCTATAGGCGCCCCAGAGCACCAGCAGCGCCTGGCCAATCCGGCCGATCAGGTAACGGCTCATGGCGTACCGACCTCGATATCACCCAGCAATGCGAAGCCCTCGGCGGTCCAGCGAAAGTGTTTCACCCGTGGCGAGGTCGCTGCCTGCCACACGCGTTCATACACCGGGAACGCCGAACCCTCATCGATCAACAGGTCTTGCAAATCGCCATAGGCCGTGGCGCGTTGTGCGCCCTGGGTGGCGGTGATGCCGGCATCGAACAGGCCCTTGGCGGTGTCCAGCACGGCCGGCTCATAGAGGTTGGTGGCCAGGGTCGAGCTGTTGGCGGTGCGCGGATCGAGGATGGTTTGCAGGATGATCGGATCAGCACGGGTCATATAGTTGATGGTCAGGTCATAATTGCCGGCGGTGTTGTTGGCGACCCATTCGGCGCGGGTGACCACGCTGAGTTTGAGCTCGATGCCGACCTTGCGCAGCTGATCCTGGATCAACACATCGCCGGCGGTTTCTGCCGGGCTGATGTTGTAGCTCAGGCTCAGGCGCTTGCCGTTTTTCTGCCGATAACCGTCCGCGCCCTTGGCCCAGCCGGCTTGATCCAGCAGGCGCTCGGCGGCGGCCGGGTCGTAGACCAGTTTGGCGCCCTGGCTCTTGAAGTAGGGCGTGGTCACATCGAAGATGCCGTCCACCACCGGGAACTCGGCGTTGTACACCGTGCTTGCGTAGCTCTTGCGGTCGATGGCTTTCTGTACGGCCAGGCGCACCTGTTTGTCGGCCAAGGCACGCCCGCCACGGGTATTGGGGTACAGGTTCAGCGCCGGGCCCGGCAGCGAGCGGCTTTGAATGGTTGCGCCCCTGGACTGGAACAGTTTCAGGTCCACCTCGGAGAACGGGTTGCGCGGCCACAGGATGTCGGCCTTGCCTTGCAGGAACAGGCCGTTGCGCACGCTTTCCTCGGGGATATAGCTGATGTCCACCGCGTCCAGGTGGGCCTCGCCCTGGTTCTTCATATTGGCCGACGCCCAGGCATAACCCTTGCGCTTGGTCAGGTGCGCGCCGACTTCCGGGGTATAGCTGGCCAGGATGAACGGGCCGGTGCCGATGATCTTGCCCAACGAGCGCTCCTTGGCGCTGAGCGCATAGGAGGCCGGGGCAAGGATCGACAGGTTGGTGGTGGATGTGGCCTGCAGGAAGCCCGCATTCGGCTTGGCGAGCACCAGCTTGACGGTGAAGTCGTCGACCACTTCGGCGTGATCGAACCCCGCCAGGTAAGTGGCGCCGAAGGTGGCCGGTAACTCGGTGGCCAGCGCCTTGTTGCTGTCGAAGGCCGTCTTGACCGCCTGGGCATCGAAGCGCTCGCCATTGCTGAAGGTGACGTTGTCGCGCAGGTGGAAGGTGTAGGTGAGGGCGTCGTCGCTCACTTCCCAGCTTTTCGCCAGCCAGGGAATGATCCTGCCGGTTTCCGGGTCCTGGTCGGTCAGCGACTCAGCGACATTGCGCAGCAACACCCGGTGTTCAAGCCAGTAGACCTGGAACGGATCGACGCTGACCAGGGTGGTGTTGTCGCCGAAAAAGGCGATATTCAGGGTCTTGCCGGCCTGGGTGTCGTTACCCGAGGGTGAGCAAGCGGCAAGGCTTAACGCCAATGCGCAGGGGGCCAGCAGACGGCTCATCAAGTTGGAGGTATTCAATGGAGTGCCCTCAGGTGGCGATTACGGTGTATGCAAGGGGTGGGTCAGAAGTCGTAGGCCAGCTTGGTGTACCAGTAGCCGCCGCCCGGATAGAACGGCGGGTTGCCATAGGGCGCCAGGCCCAGGTTGCTGTAGACGGCGTGCCGGTCGGGGCGCACGTCGAAGATATTGGTGCCGCCGACGCTGACGGTCAGGTGGTCGACGAAGGTGTAGCTGACGTCCAGGTCGGTGATCCATTTGGCGCCGAAGCTGCGGTCGCCCGTGGGGTTCACCGCCAGGGTCTTGACCGCGCCATAGCGGCTGGTTTGCAGGTTGACCGCCAGGTCCGCGACCTTCCAGTTGGCGCCGAGGATCCATTTGGTCTTGGGCGACGCTTCGGTGAGGTCGCCCTCGCGGTCGCGGCCCACCAGGGTCACGCCGGAATTGGCGAGGGCGGCGGGTGTACCGCGACTGTCTTCAATGGTGGTCTTGTTCCAGTTGAAGCCCAGGCTCCAGCGCACATCGCCCCAGGCATCCAGCGGCGTGGTGTGGTCGGCAACGATGTCCAGGCCGCGGGTGCGGGTGTCGAAGGCGTTGGTGTAGTAGTTGACCCAGGTACCGGTGGGTACACCCTGGGCGGCGAGGATGGCATTGATGGCGCCATTGCCCTGGTCGTAGATATTGCTGGTCAGGGCGATGCGGTCATCAATGTCGATCAGGTAGGCATCGGCGGTGATGCTGGTGCGTGGCGCTGGCTGCCAGGTCAGGCCCAGCCCCAGGTTGCGCGATTTCTCCGGCTTGAGGTCGTCGCCACCCAACGCCTTGGCCAGGTTGCTGCCGGAAGGGGTCAAGCGGGTCACGGCGGGCACCACGTTACCGTTCACATCGATGGCCACTCGGTTGTCTGCCACTGTGTAGCCGATCTGCGTCAGGGACGGCGCACGAAAGCCGGTGCCGACCGTACCGCGTACCGCCACCGTGTCGGTCAGCTCGTAGCGTGAGTTCACCTTCAGCCCGAAGGTATTGCCAGAGTCATCGTCGTAATGTTCGACACGGCCGGCCACGTCGAGGAACCAGCGCTCGGTCAGGTCAAAGCCCAGGTCGAGGTAACCGGCGTAGTTATTGCGGATCAGGCTGACTTCATCCTCCGGGCGAATCGTGACGGCCGCCTGCGCCCCCGACGCCGCCGGGTAAGTGCCGGTGATATAGGCCTCGGGATCTGCGGCGAAGGTGCTGAAATGTTCCCAGCGGTGTTCCAGGCCGGCGGACACCTGCACAGGCGAGGTCAGGTTGAACAGGCTGTCGTAGCGGCGAGTGATGTCCAGGTTGTTGACCCACTGCTCAAAGCGAAAGGTCGCCAGGTTGTCGAACCGCGTCGGTGAGGCGGTGCCCAGCGACGGGTTGATATTCAGGTCGCTGGAGTGGTGGACGTTGTTGCGCCCATAAGTGGTGCTCAGGTCCCAGTTCCACTCGGCCACTTGCCCCTTGCCGCCAAACAGCAGTTGGTAGTCGCGGTCCTTGATGTTGTTCAGCGGGTAGTAACCGTCCGGAAATACCTCGGGCACCGCGGCCCTGCCGGTGGGCAGGCGAAAGTAGTTGGCGGCCTCGGCGTCACGCTCGCCATAGGTGGAGAAGGAGTACAGCGTCAGGTCTTCCAGGGGCAATTCGGCGTTGTAGGCCAGGTTGAATGCCTTGAGGTCAGGGTCGCCGTTCTTGATCGCCACCCGGTTCCAGGCGGCTTCCTTGGCGGGGTCGCTGAACGCCCTGACCGTGCTGTCGGCCTTGTCGTTCCAGGCGGCGGTTCCGCGTTTGCGGGCATCGGCGGAGAAGTGGAAAAAGCCGCGTTCGCCGAGCTTGAACCCCTCGTCGCCCGCCACCTTGATGGTTTCGCCCTGGCCGGAAAACAACTGGCCGTAACTGGTCTCCAGGTGGCCGCCGCTGTTGTCTTTCTTGAGGATCACGTTGATTACGCCCGCCACCGCATCCGAGCCGTACTGGGCGGCAGCGCTGTCTTTGAGTACCTCGATATGGTCGACGGCGCTGACCGGGATCAGGTCGATGTCCACCGCGTTCGCGCCGCTGTTATCGATCGAACCGCGCTGGCCGGTCGCGCCGTTGTGCCGACGCTTGCCGTTGACCAGCACCAGGGTGTAGGCCGGGCCCAGGCTGCGGTTGCTGAGGGGGCGGGTCACTGAGTTATAGCCGGCAATGTTGGTGCCGAAGTTGAACGAGGGCAGCAGCTTGGCAATGGCCTCGGACAGTTCGGCGCGGCCGGTCTTGAGCAGTTGTTCGCTGTTGATCACGTCAATCGGTGCCGGGCTGTCGGCCACGGTGCGTTGTTGGCCGCGCATGCCGGTGGAAATCACCGTGACCGTGCCCAGTTGGGCGTCATCCGTCGTGGTCTCGGCGAAGGAGGGCGCGGTGGCCAGCAGCAAGGAGCTGGTCAAGAGTGACAGGTGGAACTTGTTGAGGGGGAGCGGGGCGGTGATGTCTGGCATGTTGGAAAGGTCCATGTAAGCCTGCTGAAGGCTCCTGGTGGTCGTGGGGGTACGTCCTCCGCCAGGCATGGGGTCGGTCTGTGATGTGAAGGTATTACTATAAGAAACGGGAGTGAAAGTCTTTTTTGGAATAAGCTAATTATTAGATATTGTTATCTTAATAATTTATAAGATCATCTATTTTTATTATGTTGCCCGTGAGCGGCTCAACGCTGCGCAAAGTCCTCGGTGCACGCTCCATAGGCCCCAGCATCGCGGGCCCCCTCGGCTTGCATATGCCGCAGATAGATAATATGTTAACGGAATAACTAAAAAGAATCAGTGGGAGGGGGGTATGCCTGCCTTGCTTCACGCTTGCGATGCATTCGCCAACTGGAACCGCGACTTGCGTGCAGTCTGCGGTAACTTCAACACGACGCTGTCAAACCAGCACAGCCTGTTTATCGGCAGTGTCCATGGCCAGGATGTCTGCGGCCTGGGGGTGGCGCATATCCGTACCAACGCAGGGTTGATCAGCCGCCAGCGCACCTCGGGGGACGGGGACGATGATCGCTACTGCTTTCTGATTCTCCAGGGTGCGGGCCATCAGCGCATTCGCCAGCAAAACCGGGTGATCGAGTTGGGGCCTGACGACATTGCCTTGGTCGACTCGGCGCAGGCATTTGAGATCGAACCCCAGGGCCTGGTGCACAACATCTCGATCCATCTGTCACGTGACGAAGTCAGCCACCAGCTTCGCCCCGAACAGTTGTTCGGCAAGCTTGCGCGCAATAGCGTCGCCACTCACATGATTCGCACGTTGGCGCGCTCGCTGGGGGATGTGGAGTTGCGCAAGGACGAAGGTGGCCGCAGCGATGGCCCGGCACTGGCGCAAGCATTGATCGGCTTGGCCGCCGCCGGCCTGCGCGAGCGTGACGAACGCCAGCCCGGTTTTGCCTGCGTGGGCCAGGATGATATTTACGGACTGGCCACGCGACTGGTGGAAACCTCACTGCAAGAGACGGAACTGGGCCCTGAATACCTGGCCCGACACCTGAACGTCTCGGTGCGCCAGCTTTACCGGCTGTTTGAGCAACGCCACGAGAGTATCTCCCGCTACATCCAGCAACGCCGCTTGGAACGGGTGGCGCAAGACCTGTGCGCGCAAGACCTGCGCCATGAATCAATCACCCAGATCGCGTTTAAATGGGGGTTTGTCGACGCGGCGCATTTCAGTCGCGTCTTCAAGCGCCATTTCCAGCATGCCCCTCGGGACTATCGCCAACACGCCCTATAAATGCCGGCCTGGCAGGGAATGCCAAGCGGTTTGGCAGACTCAGTCAAGTCCTCGGGCGTGGCAGGCACTCTAATAACATTGCCTGGGCTGGGGTTGATACCGAGCCGATTATTGCTGGAGAAAAATAAAAATGAGAACACGGAGCTTGCTGATCGGCAGCCCTTTACTGATGGCTGCGTTGTGCCCGGGTGTGTGGGCGGGTCCGGCGCAGGTCGACGGTCGGCGCATCATCGCCGCCGACCAGGAGCCAGGCAACTGGATGAGCCACGGCCGCACCTACGACGAGCAACGCTACAGCCCGCTCGATAGCGTCAATGCCGACAACGTCGGGCAGTTGGGCATGGCCTGGACGACGAAACTGGATATCGACAGCGGCACCGAAGCCACGCCGCTGGTGGTCGATGGGGTGATGTACACCACCGGGGCTTTCAGCATTGTCTATGCGATCAATGCCGCCACCGGCGAGTTGCTCTGGAAGTATGACCCTAAAGTCCCGCCCGAAAACCTTAGCCAGGGCTGCTGCGGCCCGGTCAATCGGGGCGTGGCGGTGTGGCAGGGCAAGGTCTATGTGGGCAGTTTTGATGGACGCTTGATTGCCCTGGATGCGGCGAATGGTCAGCCGGTGTGGAGCGTCGACACCATCATCGATCGTACCAAGAGCTACTCGATCACAGGCGCGCCGCGCATCGTCAAGGGCAAGGTGCTGATCGGCAATGGCGGCGCCGAGTTTGGCGTACGCGGCTACGTCACGGCTTACGACGCCGAGACCGGCCAACAGGTGTGGCGTTTCTACACGGTGCCAGGTGATCCGAAACTGCCGCCGGAAAACCCGGCCATGGCCAAGGCGATGAAGACCTGGGACGGCGATGGCTGGGTCAAATGGGGCGGCGGCGGTACCGTCTGGGACTCCATGGCCTACGACCCCGAGCTTGATCTTCTTTATGTGGGCACGGGCAACGGCTCACCCTGGAACTACCAGTTCCGTACCAATGGCAAGGGCGACAACCTCTACGTCTCGTCGATCCTGGCGCTGCGGCCAGACACCGGCGAATACGTGTGGCACTACCAGATCACCCCGCAAGACCAGTGGGATTTCACCGCGACCCAGCACATGATCCTCGCCGACATCAAGATCGACGGCACCCTGCGCAAGGTGATCATGCAGGCGCCGAAAAACGGCTTTTTCTACGTTCTGGATCGCACTAACGGCCAACTGCTGTCGGCGAAGAATTTCGTCCCGGTCAACTGGGCCAGCGGTATCGACATGAAAACCGGACGCCCGATCCTGACCGGTGCGGCCGACTATTCCAAAGCGCCGAAAGTGGTGCAGCCCAGCTTTCTCGGTGGGCACAACTGGCACCCCATGTCGTTCAGCCCAAAGACCGGCTACGTCTACATCCCGGCCCAGTACACCTTGGCCGAACTCAAGGCCGCGAAGGCACCGATGTTCTTGTCGAACAAGTCAGTGGTGAACTTCGGGCTGGATGTGCCGGACCTGCCTGAAGACCCGAAAGCCTTGAATAAAATCCGTGACGCCTGGAGCGGTGAGCTGATCGCCTGGGACCCGGTCAAGCAGCAGGCCGCCTGGAAGCAGCCTTATATCAGCGCCGGCAACGGCGGCACACTGGCCACGGCGGGCAACCTGGTGTTCCAGGGCACGGCCGATGGCCGCGTGGTCGCCTACCGCGCCGACACCGGCAAGCCATTGTGGGAGCATCGCGCCAACTCCGGGGTGATGGCCGGGCCTGTCACTTATACCGTCAAGGGGGAGCAATACGTGGCGTTCTCGGTGGGATGGGGCGGGATCATCCCCTTGCTGACCGGACCGTTGACCAATAAGGGCAAGGTGCGCGCCGAATCACGGGTGATTGCCTTCAAGCTGGGCGCCCACGGCGAACTGCCGCCCCCCAAGGTTGCCCCGGTATTGCCGACCACCCACCAGGCCCTCACGGCAACCCCTGAGCAACTGGCGCAGGCGCGCGGCCTGTTCAACGGGTTGTGTGCAGGTTGCCATGGCCTCAACGCGATCAGTGGCGGTGTGGTGCCGGACCTGCGCTACCTGGACGACAACAAGCATGCGGCGTTCCCGGCGTTTGTCAGCGGCGCGCTGATCACCCGCGGGATGCCGAACTTCTCCGACATTCTCCAGCGCGAAGACATGGAGTTGATCCGTCAATACCTGGTCAAGCGCACCCAGGATCTGCAAGCCGACCTCAAGGCTGCCGGGCACGTCGACGCCCACTGATTCCCCGTTGTTTCACCTGTGCCTGGCGACTCCCCACGGAGTCGTCATGGCGAAGCCATGCCCCCAATAACAATAAAGAGACCCGCCATGAAAGCACTCAATACCCTGACACTGAGCACACTTCTCGCCAGCCTGGCCCCTTTGGCCCTGGCCGATGTGAAACCCGATCCGGGCGACTACACGGCGCTGCCCCAAGGCACGGACGTGGTGGTGTTGTACCAGCAGAATCCACGCGGGGATAAGGTGTATTCCGGCGGCAAGAAAGTCGCCGACAACCTCGACCTTGACCTCACCGTTGGGGTGCTGCGGCTGATTCACTTCACCGAGTTCTTCAACACCGGGCTGACCTGGGACCCGCAGATCGTCATCCCCTTCGGCTACCAGAAGACCGGCGCCACCGACAGCAAAAAATCGGGGCTGGGGGATATCACTTTCGGTGGCACAGTATGGACCATCGCCGACCTGGCCAAGAACGAACACCTGGGCTGGTCGGTATTCGTCACCGCGCCGACCGGCAGCGAGAAGAACCAGGGCTTTGCCTTGAGCAGCAACCGCTGGGCCCTGGATTTCCAGGTCGGTTACATCAAGGGGCTTACCGATAAAATCACCTGGGATGTGATCGCCGAAACCGAGTTCTACGACGAGCAGCGCTCCACCGCTGCGAAAAAAGATCCCTTGCTGCAATTGCACAACCACCTGCGCTACAACTTCACCCCGGACACTTACGCTGCGGTCTCCTACCGGCATAACTGGGGCGCGCGCGAGACCCTTGACCATGAAACCCTGGCCACCAGCCGCAGCAATGGCACGCTGGGCTTCACCGTGGCGACCATGCTGGGCAAGCAGGTGCAAGTGATGGGGCAGTTGATGCATGACACGTCGGTGCGCGAGGGCGTGAAGATTGATAATTCGCTGCAGTTTCGCCTGGCGTACTTCTACTGAGCCAAGGGTTGCCCGGCATGGACACGGTCCATGCCGGGGCCGGATCAATAGCGAATCATCACCGATTTGAGTTCGGTGTAATCGTCGATAAATGCTGAGCCGAATTCGCGCCCGATCCCCGATGACTTGACGCCGCCAAAGGGTACGGCCGGGTCCAGCAGGGTGTGCATGTTCACCCACACCGTCCCGGCATGGATGGCCGGTACCATGCGCAGCGCCTTGCTCAGGTCATTGGTCCAGAGACTGGCACTCAAGCCATAGGGCGTGTGGTTCATCAGCGCCAGCAACTCTTCTTCGGTGTCGTAGGGCAAGAACGTGGCAATCGGGCCGAAGGTTTCCTCGTTGAGCAAGCTGTCGTTGAGGCTGTTGGCGAGGATCACGGTCGGCTCGACATAGCAGCCGGGACGATCCATGGGCTTGCCGCCGTGAATGATCGTATTGTTTTCGGCACGGGCCTTGGCAAAAAAACCTTCGAGCTTGCGTTGGTGCTGGCGGTTGGTGACCGGGCCGAATTCAGTGCGTTCATCCAGCGGCGAACCGATGTGCAGTTTGCCCAGACGCTCGGACAGCCGAGCCATGAGCGGCTCGATCTGCGAGCGATGCGCGAAAAAGCGTTCAGCCGCGGCGCAGATCTGCCCGGAGTGCAGGAAACCCGCCTCGATGATGCCGTTGACTGCCGTGTCGAGGTCCACATCGCGCAGGAACCCCGCCGAGTTTTTCCCGCCCAGTTCCAGGGTCGCGCGGGTCAATCCTGCGCTGGCCGCACTGCGGCCTACGGCGATGCCGGTCGGCACCGAGCCGGTGAATGACACCTTATCGGTCCCTGGGTGTTCAACCAGTGCCTGGCCGACCCGACCGCTTCCGGTCAACACGTTCAGGGCCCCGGCAGGCAAGCCCGCGTCGACCGCCAGTTCGGCGATGCGCAGGATGGTCAGCGGGGTGAATTCACTGGGCTTGATGATGATGCTGCAGCCGGTGACCAACGCCGAGGCGAGTTTCCAGATGGCGATCATGGTCGAAAAATTCCACGGCACGATGCCCACCACCACGCCAACCGGTTCGCGCAGGGTGAACGCGGTATAGCGTTCGCCGGCAAAGGAGGGCAGGGACGGGGTGAGGGTCTGGCCGCTGATCTTGGTGGCCCAGCCGGCGTAGTAACGCAGGAAGTGCGCGGCCTGGTCCACTTCGAAGGCGCGGGAGACCTGGATGATCTTGCCGGACTGGCACGTCTCGATCTGGGCCAGTTCCTCGCGGTTGCGTTCCAGCAGGTCGGCAAGCTTGAGCAGCACGTTGCCGCGCACGGCCGGGGCCACTTGGGACCATTGCTGGAAGCCACGACGAGCGGACTCCACCGCCGCGTCGACGTCGGCAGCGTCCGCATCGGCGACATGGGCAATCACCTGGTCGGTGGCGGGGCTGATGACTTCCAGGGTCTGGCTGGAATGGCTCTGCACGTAGCCGCCATCGATAAACAGCGTATGGCGACGACGCAGGAAGGCTTCGACTTGGGGCAGGAGGGTGATGTCAGTCATGGGGTTTTCCTGGTGGCGAACAAGGGCAAACGGGGAGGTTAATCAACCGCTGCCACGTCGGCTTGACTGTGACTGCCTGGCGCCATGCCTGTGCCTGCCATCGGCGCGCCAGTCGCGTTGGCGGGGCGCGGCCAGCGCCCATGAAAAGTACAATTTTGCATCTGGAAGGTGCATTTTCCGGACATGCCGCTCACCGCATACTGAGCCTGCAGCCGGCGCCGCCCCTCGATAATGGAAGGCCGCCGGACATCCAATAATAAGCAGGGCCCTCCATGAAAAAGCCAAACCCGCTCCTCGAAGACCTCAAGTCCATTCTGCCGACCATTGCCGCCAATGCGTTCAAGGCGGAGCAAGACCGCAGGGTCCCCGACGAAAACATCGCGCTGCTCAAAGGCATCGGCCTGCACCGTGCTTTTCAGCCCCGTGCCTTCGGTGGCATGGAGATCTCCCTGCCGCAATTTGCCGATTGCATCGCCTTGCTCGCCGGAGCCTGCGCCAGCACGGCCTGGGCGATGAGCCTGCTGTGCACCCACAGTCATCAACTGGCAATGTTTTCCGCACAGTTGCAGCAGGAAGTCTGGGGCGAGGATCCCAATGCAACCGCGAGCAGCAGCATCGCGCCGTTCGGGCGCACCGAAGAGGTCGACGGGGGCGTGTTGTTCAGCGGCGAGATGGGCTGGAGCAGTGGCTGTGACCATGCCGAGTGGGCGATTGTCGGTTTCCGGCGCAAGAATGCCGAAGGCACCCAGGACTATTGCTTTGCCGTGCTGCCGCGCAGCGACTATCAGATCCGCGATGACTGGTTTGCCGCCGGCATGAAAGGCAGTGGCACCAAGACCCTGATCATCGACAACGCCTGGGTGCCGGAGCACCGCATCCAGAAAGCCAAGGACATGATGGAAGGCAAGTCCGCAGGCTTCGGTTTGTACCCGGACAGCAAGATTTTCTACTCGCCGTACCGTCCTTACTTTGCCAGCGGTTTCTCCACCGTCAGCCTGGGGGTTGCCGAGCGCATGCTGGAGGTCTTCCGCGAAAAAACCAAAACGCGCGTGCGTGCCTACACCGGGGCCGCGGTGGGTGCGGCTACACCCGCACTGATGCGCCTGGCCGAGTCGACGCACCAGGTCGCCGCGGCCCGGGCCTTTCTCGAAAAGACCTGGCAGGAACACGCCGAGCACAGTGAGCAGCATCGCTATCCGAGCCGTGAAACCCTGGCGTTCTGGCGCACCAACCAGGCCTACGCGACCAAAATGTGCATCCAGGCCGTGGACCGTCTGTTCGAGGCCGCTGGCGGCAATGCCTGGTTCGAGCACAACGAGATGCAGCGCCTGTTCCGTGACTCGCACATGACCGGCGCCCATGCCTACACCGATTACGACGTCTGCGCGCAGATCCTGGGTCGTGAGTTGATGGGCCTCGAGCCCGATCCCAGCATGATCTGAGTCATTCGCCCTATGCGCCATAACAATAATCAGGGCTGCTTGTGCAAGCAGTCCGGGAGTCTTGCATGTCTGATAAATGTTCTGCGTCTTTCGACCCTCGCGCCTTTCGCCGCGCCCTGGGCAACTTTGCCACTGGCGTCACCGTGGTGACGGCGGCCGACGCCAGCGGGCGCAAGGTCGGTGTGACGGCCAACAGTTTCAACTCGGTGTCCCTTGACCCTCCGTTGGTGCTGTGGAGTATCGACAAACGTTCCAACAGCCATGAGGTGTTCGAGGAGGCCAGTCATTTTGCCGTCAACGTGCTGGCGGCGGACCAGATCGACCTCTCCAATAACTTCGCCCGACCCAAGGAGAATCGCTTCGCCGAGATCGAGTACGAATCGGGGGAGGGCGGCTCGCCAGTGTTTGCCGACTGCGCGGCTCGTTTTCATTGCGAGAAGTACCAGCAGGTCGACGGTGGTGACCATTGGATCATGATTGGCAAGGTGGTGGCTTTCGACGATTTCGGTCGCTCGCCGTTGCTGTATCACCAGGGGGCTTACTCCATGGTCTTGCCCCATACCCGAATGACCCAGCGCGATGAAAACCAGGCCCCGAGCAGCCATTTCCAGGGGCGTCTCAGCCATAACCTGTATTACTTGATGACCCAGGCGGTGCGCGCCTACCAGTCCAGCTACCAGCCTCGGCAACTGTCCACCGGCCTGCGTACCAGCGAGGCGCGCATGCTGATGGTGTTGGAAAACGACGCCAGGCTGAGCCCCAATGATCTGTTGCGTGAGGTGGCGATGCCTGTTCGGGAAATCGATGAGGCCGTCGCCAACCTCAAGCGCAAGGGGCTGGTAAACGACGATGACAACGGCGTACGTCTGACGGCGGCCGGTATCGAGCAGACCGAAGACCTTTGGGCGATCGCGCAGGCGCAACAAGAGAAAGTCTTTGCCGAATTCAGCGAAGAGCAGATCGAAACGTTCAAGACCGTGTTGAAGCGACTGATCAGCCACTGCTGACTGCCAGCCCAAGCGCGTTTGATCTTTAGCGGCAACCAATAAAAATCCGACGCCTGTGATGGCATCGGATTTTTTTTGCGTCAGGTTCGGCCCCGCGAACTGACCCGCAACGTTGTCAGCATCCAGGCTCAGCGTGCTTCGGCCAGCGCATCGATCCAGTGCCGCTGAAACGCCGCAAGCGCTTCCTTCGGTTGCTGCAACTGCACAAATTCCAGCATGGGATCGGCCACTTCAGTCCGGACGCCCGCCAGTTCCTCAATGGCGGCTAATCCGCAAAACGGCACATACGCTTCGGAATACCCGCCTTCATGCACCAGCACGAGACGGCCTTGACACAGGCGTTCGGCGGCTTTGCGCACGCAGCGGGTCATTTGCCGGAACGAGTCGCTGTGCAACAGCATCCGGGCCAGCGGGTCGACGGCGTTGGCGTCGTAACCGCAGGCGACGATGATCAACTCTGGCTCAAAACGCTCCAGCGCCGGCATCACGATGCGCTGCATTGCATAGAGGTAAGCCTCATGACCGCTGCCGGGGGGCAACGGAATATTGATATTCGCTCCCAATCCCGCGCCACGGCCGCGATCGGCTTCACCGCTGTAACCCGCAGGAAAGCAGCCGTCTTGATGCAGCGAAATGGTCAGCACGTCGGCACGCTCTTCGAAGATGGATTGCGTACCGTTGCCGTGGTGCACGTCCCAGTCGATCACCGCGACTTTGCCCAATCCACGCTGCGCTTTGGCGGCCTCGATGGCGATGGCGATATTGGCCAGGAAGCAGAAGCCCATGGCGCTGTCGGCGAGGCAGTGGTGGCCTGGTGGGCGTGACAGGGAATAGGCATTGTCGACCTCGCCGGACAGCACCGCGTCCACCGCGGCCATGGCCAGGCCGGCGGAGAGTCTGGCTATTTCATAACTGCCGGGCCCGATGGGCGCGCTCGGCCCCAATTCGCCGCCCCCGGCATCGCTCATGGCCTTGAAACGGTGCAGGTAGCCCGGCGTATGCACCCGCAGCAAGTCCTCATGCGTTGCCGCCTTGGCGCTTTGTACCTGCAGGTGTCGGGTCAGGCCGGAAACGTCCAGCAGGCTCTTCAACCGGCGTTTGGTTTCCGGCGATTCGGCGTGGCCGGCAGCGGCAGGCGGTTGCACCCAACCTCCTACGGGCAAGGTCAAGGCGTGCAGTCCAGCGCTGTGCCAAAGGCTGAGTTCGTCGAAGAAAAATGCACTTTTTCGGCTCATCGTCGTTTCCATTTTTTTAGGGTAAAAGGGCTGCTCATGCGCTAGGGCGGCAGCTCAGAATCAACACCAGGGACAGCAAGGTGATGCAGGCCCCGCCGATCAGCAGCGATTGAAAGTCGCCACTGGCTTCGATCAGCCGCCCAGCCACACTCGGGCCGATGGCCAGGCCGCCACCGATCACCAGGTTGGAGGCGTTCATCAGTTTTCCGGAGCGGTCGAGGTCGGCCAGGCAGGCCAGAATCAACGGCAGGATGAAGGTCCAGGTGAACTTGAACAGCAGCGCGGCCAATGCAAAACGCAGCATGTCGGGTTGGCCCAGCAACAACAGCACCGAGCCTGCCATCACCGCGTAACCGAGCAGCAGCAACAGCAGGCGTGGCAGACGATTGCCGATCAGCGAGGCACAACCGGCACCGACAATGCCTGTCATCGTGGCGATGGCAAGGATCTCGCCGCTGGACTCGGCAGAGAGGCCGGCGCGTGTGCTGATGGAACCGATAAAGGTCCAGACGCCGCTCAGGCTGATGTAAAAACTCAGGATGCCAAGAATGCCCAGTGCGGCCTTCCACTTCGAGGCGAGGGCTACTCGCTCGGCAGCTTTTTCAGCCGGCGGGCTGCCCTGGGGGAAATAACGAGCCAGTGGCAGAAAAACGGTCATCAGTCCGGCGAGGATCAAGTAACAGGCTGACAGCCCGTAGTGTTCGAACAGGCGTGGCAGGATGCTCAAACCCATCGCCCCGACCACCAGTTGCCCCATCACCCATAAGCCATAGACGCGTCCGGGGTTGGACGTCGAGGCCGCGCTGGACAGACAGATAATCATCAATGAACCGCCGGCCAGGGCGCTGCAAAAGCGCAATGCCAGGAGCATCGAATAATCATGGGCAAGCATGGAGAGCAGGTTGGCTGCGATAAACACAACCCCGGCCACCAATGCGGCGCGGCGCCAGTCGACACGTTTGAGCCACCAGAGAGCGGGCAGGGTGGCCAGGCTCATGGCGCCGAGTTCAGTGGAGAACAGATCGCCGATCTGTGAGGCGCTCAACTGCCATTGAGTCGCCAGTTGCGCCGCCACTGCCGGTGCGGTCATGAGGATGGTCGGGGTGATGGCGGCAAACAGCACAATGGCGGCCAGCAATGCCAGTTGCGATGAAGCGAGGGAACGCTGATGGGGCAGCGGTTTGGTCTGGGTGTTCATGGTCAAGCTCCGATGAATGAATTCAGAACACATGGACCAGGCGCAGCAGCGCGTCGGTGCCGTGATAGCCGTTGTCGGTGGCGACGTTCTGCGAGAGGCTGAACATCAATTGATTCTGTTGATCGAGCCAATGACCGACTTCGAAACCCACCTGGGTGTAGCGCTTGTGGGTGTCGTCGATGCGCTGGTCATTGATGCGCAGCTCGCCGCCATCGGCGTGGATCAGTCGCAACGCGCCATAGGTGCTTGGGGTGAAGTCGTAGGAGGCAAAGGCTTGCAGTCGATACAGCGGGTCCTGTTTCAGGTCGCTGCCGAAGTAGTCGTCGTTCTTGCCATAAAGCTGGGCTTCGAGGTTGGCTTCCAGCACCCATTTTTCACCGATGCCCTGGGTGTAGTTGTAAACGAAGGTGGCGCCCCAGCGATTGGCGCCGGGCGACACATCTGGATGGTTGCTGTGGTACTCACCCACCGGCAGGGTAATCAGGCTCAGCAGTCCGCTGTAGGTGCGCGAGGCGGGGTCGTTGATGAAGAACACTGTGCCGCCGACCTGAGGATCACCGAATCCGCTTTCTCCAGTGTGCTGGCTGGCACCCGGCAGGCGGGCGTTGATGTCGGCGAAGGGCACGATGAACTGTGGCGTGCAGAGCGTGCCGCAGATGTCGGTGAAAAAGACCTGGCGATAAGCCACAGCGTTGACCTTCAGGTCGGCCTTGCCGGTGCTGTCGGCCGGGCCGTGGAAATCGCCGGCGCGGCTTGCCGGCAAATACAGTACGCCCAGGGTGGTGCCCGAGGGCGCGCCAAAAAAATCCCGGGCGTTGAGGTCGGCAGCGCCAGCGTGCAGGCTCGACAGACCACTGATGAGGGCCAGTGCGGTGTTGCGGGTGAAGGTCCTGGTCATGGGCATTGCATCTCTTCTTTGAGTTGTTGTGCGGCGAACGGATCGCCCGTCATTGGCAGAGGGGCAAAAAAAGCGCAAAAGCGCCCCGTGGCGGTCAAAAGGACCGCGAAAAAGTCAGCGCGAGTCAGCGGTGCAGATCAGTCGGGCGGGGCGTGCAGCAGATGAGCTATTCGGGCTTTGTCCTTGACCCCGAGTTTGCTGTAGATGGCGCGGATGTGGTGGCGCACGGTATTGGGTGACATGCCCAGATCGCGGGCGACTTCCTTGTAGGTCTTGCCTTCGCCGAAGCCCTGGGCCACATCGTTTTCCCGTGGGCTCAGTTGCACCAGCACCGTGCGGCTGCGGGCTGCCAGCAGGAACAGGTCACCGACCGTCGAAGCCTCGACCTGCAAGTGCTTGCCTTCATACCCCTGGGCGTCCATCGCCACCGGCAGGCAAGGGCCGGTCCAGTCCGGCCATTCGCTCAGCAGCAAGTCGACGAAGCCACGCTCCGCGCAGTGCAGTGTGCCGCGCTGGTCGCATACGGCGAGCGCCAGATTGCGCGGGCTGGTGAGGGTTTCGCGCATGGCCACCAGGGTGCGGATCTGATTGGCCGATACCGCCGCTACCAGATGCAGCATGAGGTTGTTCAGCAACAGGCAATCCTGACCGGTAAAGCACGGTGCGTCGGGAGCGCGATACACCGTGAGGTGATCACTGAGGTGGGTTTGCGGGTCGACGTACGCAACGCACAGCAATTGGCCAATGCCATACAGCTCGCCGAGCCAGTTGAGCCCAGGACCGCTGGCGGGGTTGCGCATGTCGACGATGACCGCTTGTCCCTGGTTGTCGTGGACCTTGCCGACGGTCACGTCGATATGACGAATCGATTGCCAGTCCGGCAGGTAGCTGCGGGGCAATTTGTAGAGGTAGGAGTGGTGTTCTTCAGGCAACCCGTCAATCAGTGCCGCACGGCCCCACCAGGCACTGTCGAAGGGCAACAGTTGGCTGATGCAGCTCAACGCGGCGTGATGGAAATGCTCGATATCTTTGTTCTGTGCCAGGCGCTGAAGCTCCAGTGTTATCGCGCTGAACGCTTCCAGGAGGCTGGCATATCCACGGTCATGACGGCTCATTCGTAGGTACCTCTGTGCGACATTCTTATTGTTTTCGTCACGAAGTCATTAAGGACCGGAACGTCGTCTGGACGTGGGCAGGGCCTGGGGATGAGTATCAGCGGTTTGAAAGAGGATCGCTATCCTACAGATGCACGATGGATCGTATGACTGACGGCTGCGGGCATCGGCTGTCGCGCAAACGCAACCGGGCTTTTTTATGGCAGACAGGAGCAAATGCCTTAGCAGTCTCGTACAAGTAATCCGCATCGGTTTGCTATCAGATTCTGAGTATCGACTCGATTGGCAAGGGACAGACTGATGTTCTTCAAGAAAAGTAAACCGATGCAGGCGCTCGCTGAAACCCTCAACCGGTTGCTTGCCGGTGAGGCGGATGAGATGCAGGCGCTGGCCGCTTATCCGAGCGTGCAGGCATGTCTGGAACAGCTCGCGCAGCAGAGAGCCCATGCCAACCAACGGCTTCTTGCGGCCGATGAACGAGCCATGGATCAGGCCGCTCGATTGGAATGCGGTGAACAAGCGCTTGAAGCCGTTCGTCAGCAAGTCGAGCAAAGCCGGCAACGCGAAGAGGCACTGGAGGCCGAGCTGAAACAGCACATTCAGCTGTCACGTCAGCATCAGCAGGAGGCGCAAATCTGGGAACTGTTGCAGTCAACCCTCACCGAGGGCTGCTGGGACATCACCGTGGTCAACGGTGACGTTCAGGACCCCGGCAGCCGGATGCGGATTTTCAATCAATTTCGCCTCCTCATGGGGTATTCCCCGCATGAGTTGCCCGACGGCTGGGATGCTCAAGTCAGCATCACTCATCCTGACGACTTGCCGAAGATCATGGCGATCTTTGACCGTGAGATTCTCGGCATGCACGGCAGTGGTGAGTACGTGTTTGAATACCGGATGCGCCACAAGACGCGTGGCTACATCTGGTGTCGAGAGCGGGGTCGAGCTGTGCGCGATCAGCAGGGACGCTTGACCCGGGTGATCGGCGCAGTTCGGGATATCAGCGATGAGCAGTCAGCCAAGGCCACCCATCACCAGTTGCTTGAGCAGAGTCAGGCGACTTATGGCCAGATTGCGACGGTGGTCAGCGTCATCAAGGGCATCGCCGACCAGACCAACCTGTTGGCCTTGAATGCCGCTATCGAAGCGGCCAGGGCAGGAGAGGTCGGGCGCGGGTTTTCAGTGGTGGCCGATGAAGTCCGCAAACTGGCGGAAAATACCCGCCAGGCGACGCATCAGATTCAGACGATGTTGCATCAGCACAAACAGTAAGCCTGTTCAGGCGCTGCACCCGGCAGCGCCTGAATGGGATCAGAACGGTACGGCCACCGTTAGCTGGCTGTAGACGTTGGTAGCGTTGCCGCCCACCTGGTTCCCACCCGTGGTCGCATCCTTTTTTGGCTGATAAATGCCGACCAAAGGGCTGATGATCAGGTGGCTGTTGACCGCCCATTCCACATACAGATCCAGCTCCCTCGCATCGAGATTCAGTGCATCGCTTTTGCGTAGGGTATTGAAGTCGAAGTACAACGCGCCGACCGTCAGGTTTTCCAATGGGGTCGCCTTCAGGCCGACATGCTGGATACCGGTGTTGCTGTTGAAGGGACCTGCGTAATTGGAGGCCACTTCACCCTGGAACCAGGTGCCGTAACCGCTGCTTAGCCCAGTAAACAGTGGGTCCCATTTTTGCGAGTAACGGGTGTAGCGGTAGGTCAGTTTCGGTGACCAGGTCACGTCCGCGAAGGTATAGCCGGCTTCGGCATACCAGGCTTTTTGAGGGCCGGCATCCTTGTCTTGCCAGGCGTATTCAAACGCGAAACTGGCGTTTTCCATGCCCGCGTTGCCTTCGCCGCGCAGACTGTAGGTATTCAGGCCTTCGCGTTGTTTCTGGAAGTCGCTGGCCCATTGGTCCGTGACATCAATGCCGTGGACCCAGGTCAGGCCGAGCGTACCGGCGGCAGCCGTGTAGTCGAGGGTGCCCGCCGCCAGCTCGGTTTCCGCCTGGGCGCGGTTATCGGACTTGAGCCACAACACCGAGCCATGCAGGCCTTCCTGCCCGCCCAGGCGCAGGACTGCGGTGCGATCGAAGGCGTGCCGCGCCGCGAGGTAGTAGGCGCCTCCGCGATTCAACGCGCCGTCGGCCGGGCCTTTCCCCAGATTAGGACCGTCGTCGTTGATCAGGAACCCTCTGCCGACCTTGACCACCTGGCGACCGGCGGAAAAATCGATGCCGTCCTTGCCAAGCGCCGGGAACAGATCGGCGGAGCGCCATCCGAGGTACGCATCTTCGATTTTGGTCGTGCGTTCCGAACCGTCGGTATTCCCCGCCGCATCGCCGTCGCCCCAGGTGCCGGAACTGACCCAGTTGAGTGCGCCGTAGCCGGTGCCGAACCCGGCCAGGCCTTGGTCGCCGCTCACGCCATACTTGATGAATCCCTCCCGCCAGGTTGAACCCCCGGGCGTACCGTCGTAGTTGTTACGGCTGTTGAACATCCCGTATACCGAAAGGAAATCAGCATTCAGATGGGTGTCGTCATCGGCATACAGCTCATAGGCCTGGGCCGATGAATCAGCGATCAAAAGGGCTATACCCAGACCAACGGCCTTGGACAGTGAGCGAGTTTTCAGCGTTTGCTCCATTGTTACGTTCCCCTGCAGGGTTGGACAGCGATGGCGCATTAGGGCAACCGCGAGCGGGGCAAGTCTTTCACCTGCGTGCCACGCAATTGACCCTGCCAGCCAAGCCGTGCACCTTGGCAGACAGCAACAAAACCAAAGGCAGACATGGGCAAGACGACCAGGATGGGAGGGGCGCACAGTGATGGTGTACTCGATCCCGTTTCAATCAGGGACTGGCTGGGGAAGGCTTCATCGCCGGCGCCTTGAACGGTTCGATACATCCACTAAGAAATCCGCTTTCGAGGATCCGCACCATGTCGATCAATGACCGGCTCACACAGCATTTGAAACAGGGCACGGTGGGCTTTCCCACGGCGCTCGCCAGTACCATCGGCCTGATCATGGCCAGCCCGGTGATTCTCACCGCCACCATGGGGTTTGGTATCGGCGGCAGCGCTTTTGCGGTGGCCATGCTGATTGCGGTGGTCATGATGCTGGCCCAGGCGACGACCTTCGCTGAAGCGGCGTCGATCCTGCCGACCACCGGTTCGGTCTACGACTACATCAATTGCGGCATGGGCCGGTTCTTCGCCATCACCGGCACCTTGTCGGCCTACCTGATCGTGCATGTGTTTGCCGGCACGGCGGAAACCATCCTTTCCGGGGTCATGGCGCTGGTGAACTTCGAACACCTCAATACCCTGGCGGAGTCGGCCGGCGGCTCGTGGTTGCTCGGGGTGGGGTTTGTGCTGGTGTTCGGTATTCTCAATGCCTTTGGCGTGAGTGTGTTTGGCAAGGCCGAGATCATCCTCACCTTCGGCATGTGGACCACCTTGATGGTGTTTGGTGTGCTGGGGCTGATCGCGGCGCCGGTGGTGCCACTGGAGGGCTGGTTCGGCGTATCGCAGGTGGGCACCGACATGACCACCATCCTGTCGTTGGTGGGCATGGCCATGTTCATGTTCGTCGGCTGCGAGTTCGTCACGCCGTTGGCGCCGGACCTGCGCAATTCGGCCAGGGTCATGCCCAAGGCGATGATGCTGGGGCTGCTCGGCGTCGCCAGTTGCATGTTCATTTATGGCGCGGCGATGAAGCGCCAGGTGGAGAACGTGCTGCTCGACGCCACCACGGGCGTGCACCTGTTGGATACACCGATGGCGATCCCGAAATTCGCGGAACAGGTGATGGGCAGCATCGGCCCGATGTGGCTGGGGATCGGCTTTCTGTTTGCCGGGGCCGCGACCATCAACACCTTGATGGCCGGGGTCCCGCGCATTCTCTACGGCATGGCGGTGGATGGCGCGTTGCCCAAGGTCTTCACCTACCTGCACCCACGCTTCAAGACCCCGCTGTTGTGCATCCTGGTGGCGATGCTGATTCCTTGCCTGCACGCGCTGTACCTGGGCGGCAACACCGACAACATCATGCACCTGGTGCTGGCCGCCGTGTGTGCCTGGAGCTTTGCCTACCTGTTGGTGACGATCTCGGTGGTGAGCCTGCGTATCCGCCGCCCGGATCTGCCGCGCGCCTATCGTTCGCCGTGGTTTCCGTTGCCGCAGATCCTGTCCAGCCTCGGCATCCTGCTGGGCATGTGGTTTATCACGCCACCGGGGATGAACCCGGCGGACATCTACATTCCGTTTGGCGTAATGCTGGCCGGCACCGCGGCGTATGCCTTGTTCTGGACCCTGGTGGTGCAGAAGGTCAATCCGTTCAAACCGGCCTCGGTGGAAGAGGTGTTGACCAACGAGTTCGCCCACGAACCGACCCAGCCTCATGCCGAGTATCAGCGCCATGCTGCAAAAACTGTTTGAGCGGTTCAGCGCCCGGCATACCCCGGCGGGTTATCGCCCTGGGGTGACCCTGGAGCACCTGCGCCGTAACCTCGGCCTGGCGCATTTCCAGCACACCGCGTCGGCCACGGCCGAGGCCGTGTTGCAGGATGGCCAGTTGCACGTGGAGATTGTCGAACGCACCGAGTCCCAGTTGCTGATGCACCTGGTGATGACCGAGTTCCTGCTGCGCGTGCCTGCTTCGCGAGAGGGCACCGCGAGTTTTGAGCTGCACCACACCGGGGCCGTCCGGCGTACCGGTATTCGTTGTCGGCAACGCAGCGGCGACCCGGCGCTGCTGGCGCTGATGCAGCCTGACGGGGACTTGCTGCGGGCGTTGATGCCACTGGATTTCAAACGCCTGCGCATCGAGTTGCGGGCCGGCCAGTGGTGCGTACGCCTGGAGCATATGGGCGGCAGCGAGGTGGTCAACCGCATGCCCGCGTTTCGTCGCTACATCCCGCTGAGCGCCGATCAGCGCAATGGGTTAGTCGCGACCTTGCTGCATTTCCAACGCGTGCTGGCCGCGCTCTGATCGCAGGTTTTGGCACCATTAGTGCAATCGCTTTGGTTAAGACGGATGTGTTGCGCGCACTTAGATAACATGTTAACTATTGCGCGACAACAACAACAAAAACCAAGGTGGACATAACCATGATCATGCAGTCGGCTGGACAAGAGGGGCTCGACACCTGGACCCGCGATCTGCGCGCGATCTGCGGTCACTTCAATACCGAACTGGCCTTCAATCGCTCGCTGTTTATCGGCAGTATCTCGTCCGGTTACCGTGGCGGGCTGCCCCTGGCTCACTTGCGCACCAACGCGGGCCTGATCAAGCGCCCCAAGGTCTGCGCTGACCACGATGACGACCAGCAATGTTTTCTGGTCAGCCAACGCAGCGGCTATAGCCAGATTGCCCAGGACGGCCAGGTCATTCGCCTGGGCCCAGGCGAATTGCTGTTGATGGACTCGGTGGGCTCCATCGAGATCACCCCGTTCGGGCTGATCGAGCACGCCTCCCTGTGCCTGTCCCGTCATGAAGTGTGCAAGCAACTTGGCGCGCGGCCGCGCACCTTTGGCAAGATCTCATCGAGCAAAGCCTGCGGGCGCATGCTGCATGTGCTGATGGACCAACTGTGTACGGACGCCCTGGAAGGCGAGGCGGCAGAGGCAGAGGGCCTGGCATTGCAGTCGGCGTTGGTCGCGCTGCTGGGCTCGGCCTTTGCGCAGCAGGAGGAGGCGAGTGACGACTGCGGCGCGTTACAGGGCGTGAACCTGCGCAGCTACGTGCAGAAGGTCATTGATGAGTCGCTCAACCAGCCGGGGTTGAGCCCGGTGGGCCTGGCCAATCGCCTGAATATCTCGGTGCGGCATTTGTACCGACTGTTCGAAGCCGAGGACGACAGTGTGTGCCGCTACATCCAGCGGGCACGGCTCAAGCGCAGTGCCGATGACCTGGCCAATCCGTTCCTGCGTGGCGAGTCGATCACCTCGATTGCCTATAAGTGGGGTTTCACCGATTCAGCCCACTTCAGCCGCTCGTTCAAGAAGCAGTTCGAGGTGTCGCCCAAGGATTTTCGCTCCAGCCATTTGCAGCAGATGGCCGAGGTGGTGTGAGCGCGCAACGGGCAGGGACGCAGTGGTCGTCGAGCCTGCGTCCTGGTGATGCCAGTCAGTTAAGGCGGAACACAATAACTGTGGCGAGCGGGCTTGTTGTGGCGAGCGGGCTTGCCCCGCGTTGGGCTGC